>JBBSLV010000012.1:0-19251 GCA_038233535.1 Tepidisphaerales bacterium
AGAAGATGTTGCAGCCAAAGCGACATTGTTACACGAAGAAGATTCCGACGGGCGTGACGGTATCCGGTCGCTGCTCAGGCGCGATCGCGTCACCGAGCTTCAACACGTGCGCGTCTGCATAGCGGAACCCAAACGCCGCCTGCGGGTCTTCCACCGGCCGCCGATACACCTCGATGCGCCGACCATCCACGTCGATGATCCAATACTCCGGCACCAGCGCCCCGGCATACTCCGCAGCCTTGGCGCGATCAAACGCCAGCGAGCTATCGGCGACCTCGACGACCAACTCCGCGTGAGACGGATGCGGCTTGCGCATCGCATCGTCGTGCGTGCAGACCGCGGCATCGGGCTCGGGCACACTCTTGCCCGGCGTCTGAAAAGGAAGTTGGATCCCGACCTCGTACGGCGGCGGGTACGTCTCCGTGAGATAGCGATTCAGTTTTCGGATTGCGAACGCGTGCGGGTGTCCTTGCGGCGCCATTTCGATGATGTCCCCCCGGAAGAGGTAAACACGCTGCCCGCGAAAGGCCCCCAGCTCAACCAGGTCCAAATACTCCTGCTTCGTCCACTTCTTCAAGTGAGGCGGATGAGGTTCGGTGAGGATCGCCGTCATACGTTCACCACTATACATGGTCAGGCGAACAGCTCCGAAATCGTCAACCGTGCCTCGGGCCGCGACAGCGGCGCCAGACCCTGCGGGGGCTTGACGATGAGCGTGTCAACATATCGCCGCTCCGGAGCCAGCGGCGCACGGTGCACCTCGATCTGCGATTCCGGCAGGTTCACGATCCAGTATTCAGGCACGCCGCAGCCCGCATAAACAGCGGATTTGCGACGATCGAGGCGGAGACTGGAGTCGGCGACTTCAAGCACGAGCATGGCCGACTCGGGGTGGTCTGATGATGCCCAACTTGGGTCGGGCACGATCGCCACATCGGGTTCCGGGTCCGAGCGGGCAGCGGCGTTCAGCGGCATTTGGATGCGCACCAGGGCCGGCGGCGGAAAATGAGTGGTCGCCCAGCGGGTCAGCAGCGTGATCGCCTTGGCGTGAGGATGTCCTTGCGGAGCCATCTCGAAGATCTCCCCGTCGATGAGCTGCACGCGCTTCCCGCGGAAGTATCCCTGCTCGGCCAGCTCGTAGAACTCCTCCCGCGTCCATCGCTTGGTTTGAGGTTCTACGGCGGTGGTGGCGACCTGGAGCGTCATGGCCAGGATTATACCCCGTTATATCGCGATGCGGCTGCCGACCTGGTAAATCGCGAAACACACCACGTACGCCAGCCCGTTCATGTACGCCAGCATGAACAGCGGCCAGCGCCAGGTTTCCGTTTCGCGCTTCACGATCGCCAGGGTGCTCATGCACTGCATCGCCAGGACGAACCACACGAGCAAACTCACGGCGACCAGCGGCGTCCAGACCTTCGTGCCGTCGGGGTAGGTGTCGGAGCGCATCGCGCTGGCCAGCGGTTCGGTTTCGTCCTCGTTGCCGGCGTTGTAGGTGATGGCCATCGTGCTGACGAACACCTCGCGGGCGGCGAACGCGCCGACGAGGCCGACACCCATCTTCCAGTCGTACCCCAGCGGCCGGATCACCGGCTCGATCAGGTGGCCGAAGCGGCCGGCGAGGGAGTGGCGGAGCTGGGCGGAGGCGATCGCATTCCCGGCATACTGCTCTGGTGTCCCCATTTCATCGTAGAACTTCTGGAGATCGTAGCTGCCTTGATTGACGCCGCTGACAAGCTTAGCGGCATACACGTTCTGTGATTGCTCAGATATTGCCGCGGCTCGAGCGTCCGGCAGCCGCGGGTAGTACGTCATCGCCCAGAGGATCACGCTCAGGCAGAAGATGATCGTGCCGGCCTTGACGACGAACGCCTTGGTGCTCGACCATACCTGCCTCGCGACCTGCGAGAGCTGCGGGATCTTGTAGGTCGGCATTTCGAGGATGAAGGCTTGGGGGCGACCTTTCAGGAGGGTGCGTTTGAAGACCCACGCGGTCGCGGCGGCGGCGACGACACCGAGGACGTACAGCGACAGCATGATCCCGCCGCGGGCGAAGGCGCTGTACGACGCGAAGAAGGTGCCGATGAGGAGCAGATACACCGGGAGACGCGCCGAGCAGCTCATGAACGGCGCGACGAAGATTGTCGCGAGGCGGTCCTTGCGGTTCTCGATCGTGCGGGCGGCCATGATGCCGGGAATGGCGCAGGCGAAGCTGCTGAGCATGGGAATGAAGCTCTTGCCGTGCAAGCCGACCTTCGACAGAAGCCGGTCCATGAGAAACGCGGCCCGCGCGAGGTATCCGCTGTCTTCGAGGACGGCGAGGAACAGAAACAGCAGCGCGATCTGCGGGACGAACACGATCACCGCGCCCACGCCGGCGACGATTCCGCCCGTCCATAGATCCTGGATGGGGCCCAGGGGCAGGAACGGGGTGAGAAATTCGCCCAGCCAGCCGATGCCGGCTTCCATCGCGCCCATCATGGGGTCGGCGACGATAAAGATCGTGAAAAACAGGGCGCCCATCACTAGGCCGAAGACCGCCAACCCCCAGAATTTGTGAATCAGGATGGCGTCGACCTTGTCGGTGAGGTGACGCGCGGGGGGTTGGTATTCCAATGTGGCACGGGCATCCTGCCCGTGTCTTGATTCTGAAATTGAAGACATGGGCTGGAAGCCCGTGCCACTGCGTGCGGCCACGCCTTCGATCCAGCGGTAATGCGCTTCGACGTCCGCCTGCATCGGCTCGATGCCGAGCGATGCCAACCGATTCGTGGCATGTTCCAACAGCGACGAGACCGGCTGGCGTTGCGCCAGATCGGCGATGTCGGGGGCGCGGTCGCCGATGAGCAACCGCTCGGCGATCGCCTGGTAGCGGTCGAGCTGTCGCGCGTCGTCGGGCCGGCAGATCCACGCACGGGGCGGGGAAGGATTCAAGGTTCGGGGTTCGGGGTTCAGGAAAGAGGAAGAAACCGTCCCCGTCCCGGTTTTTTCTTCCCCGGTTTTTTCTTCCCCGTTGGCTGAACCCTGAACCCTGAATCCTGAACCCTCTTCCCTGCTATCCAGAATCGCCAGCGCCCCGCCGACGATCAGCAGCTCCTCCTTCATCGCATCGGGCAGCGGCCAGTTCGGCATCGGCGCCACCCGCGCGTGCGCGATCGCACCCTTGAGCTGCTCAATGCCCTGGTGCTTGTGCCCGATGATCGGGATCACCGGCGCGCCCAACTGTTTGGCAAGCTTTTCGGGTGAAACGTTAATCCCGCGACGCTCGGCGACGTCTGTCATGTTCAGCGCAACGACGAGCGGGCGACCCAGCTCAATGAGCTGGCTGACGAGATAGAGATTTCGCTGAAGATTGCTCGCGTCGACGACGACGACCACCACGTCCGGCGCCGGCATGCCTGGGCGCAGTCCCCGCAGCACCTCCATCGCCACGCGCTCGTCGGGGGAGCGGCTGATGAGGCTGTACGTGCCGGGCAGATCGATGATGTCGATCCACTCAGCGGGTTGATCGGGCAACGACGCGAGCTTGCACCGGCCGGTCTTTTTTTCGACCGTAACACCAGGATAATTCGCGACCTTTTGTCGTAGACCGGTGAGGGCGTTGAAAATCGTCGTCTTCCCGCTGTTGGGGTTGCCCGCGAGGGCGACGGTAAGGGTGGCGCGGGTGGCGGCCTGGGTGTCGTTGGCGGAAGAAGACATTAAAAGGACTCGTGATGCCTCAACGTGACAACACCGCGTGCTTCAGGCACGTGATCACGCGTCACGATTCATGGTTCATTCAAGCAGGAATGATCTGGACGAACTGGGCCTGCGCGTCGCGCAGCGACAGGCAATACCCGCGAAGGCGGAATTCGATCGGATCACCCAAAGGCGCCCGCCGGATCACCTCGACGCTGGCGCCGTTGCAGAACCCCATCTCAAGCAACCGCCGACGGACCTCCACATCACCCCCCACCGCCACCACGCTGCCCCGGCAGCCGATGCCCAAGGTGTTCAGCGAACAGCTGTCCGTCGTTCCACAATGGTTGCAGCCCACGAAATCACACGTTTTCTGCATGAAATTCACTTTCCGAAGAGCATTACCGCGGGCAGTATAGCTTGTTGAGACTGAGTTTCAATAAGAATCAAAAATCACCACGGAGAGCACGGAGGTCACGGAGAGAAGCCGGAGATCGGTTGTTGCCTTACGGTCTTCTCCGTGGTCTCCGTGGTCTTCATGCTCTCCGTGGTCTCCGTGGTTAAATCCTTCTTCAGAATTGCTTTAAGAATCGCACGTCGTTCTCCACGAACAATCGAATGTCATGGATCCCGTATTTCCGCATCGCGATCCGCTCGATGCCGAAACCGAAGGCCCAGCCGGAATACTTCTCCGGGTCGATGTCGACGGCCTTCAGCACGTTCGGGTGGACCATCCCGCATCCGCCAAGCTCGATCCACTTTTGCTTGTCCTCGAACCACACGTCCACCTCCGCCGACGGCTCGGTGAAGGGGAAGAAGCTCGGGCGGAAGCGAACTTTCGTCTCCGGGCCGAAGTAGGCCTGGACGAACTGGATGACCGTGCTCTTGAGGTCCACCATCGTCACGTTCTCGTCGATCACGAGGGCTTCGAGCTGGTGGAACATCGACAAATGCGTCTCATCGTGCGTGTCCGGGCGATAAACCCGGCCGGGGATCACCACGCGAATCGGGGGCTTTTGCTGCTCCATCACGCGGATCTGCACGGTGCTGGTCTGCGTGCGGAGCAGGAGAGAGGGTTCAGGGTTCAGAGTTCGGGGTTCAGGAGAAGAAGGTTCTCCCCGCCCCGCATTTCGTGAACCCCCCACCCCGAACCCTGAACCCTCCCCGGAACCCTTCCCCGATCCCTCCAGGTAGAAGTTGTCGAGCGGGTCGCGCGCGGGGTGGCTTTCGGGAATGTTCAGGGCGATGAAGTTGTGAAACTCGTCCTCAACCTCCGGTCCTGATGCGACGGAAAAACCGAGCCGGCCAAACAGCTCCGTCAGCTCATCGACGACCCTCATCAGAATGTGCCGGTTGCCGATCTGCGGCCGATTTCCCGGCTCAGTGACGTCCTCGACCGGTCCCCTCTCCACCCCCACCCCGGCGCCGAGACTCGACTTCTTCTCCTCGAACTTCGCCGTCAGCTCTTGTTTCAGCGCGTTGACGCGCTGACCGATCCCCGGCTTCTGTTCGCGCGGAACCTGGCCGAGGAGCTGCATCAGATCCTTCAGCCGCCCTTTCGTGCCCAAATACTTGATGCGGAACGGCTCGAGGTCGTCGGGTGTGGCGACGGCCGCCAGCTCCGCCTGGGCTTCGCGGGAGACTTCGTCGATTTGTTCGATCACGTCGGGCAAAGGAGTCACTCCTGCTTGTTTCGCCGGACATTTAAGCATCCGGAGGGTGCGGCGATTATCATTCTGCCGCCGGGTAACTCAAGCACGCGCACGTTCGCGCGGGAAGGTTCGCGTCATGGACATGTCAAAGCTGCCGCGCTTGTCGCAGACCAACAAGGACGACGCGCCCGCGCCGGTCGCTGATGGGACGACCACCCCGCCCGCGCCCCAACTCGACCGGGCCGTGCCGGATTACGCGCCCAGCCGCTACGAACCGGGCATCGGCGGCGAAGTGTGGATCAGCATCGCTGTCGGCGTGATCCTCCTGCTGATGTCGTCGCGTTTCTGGCAGTATGCGTTCTTCCGGTCGACCTTCACCTGGACGTTCAGCGATCCGCAGGGCAATCCCCTCACGTACCCGCAGACGGTGTTCTTCTGGGGCGACCTCGCGATGGTTGCGTTCGGATTCGTCCTGGTTCTGGAGGGCGTCATTCTGGCGCTCGCGCCTCGGCGAGCGCTGGTGGCGGCGGCGATGGGGTTCACCATTGTCGCAACCCTGCTCAACCTCGCGTACCTCATCGTGATGATGGGCCGCGGATATGGATTGCAGCTGATCTCGGCGTTGGCCGTTGCATTTGGCGTGTACATCGCGATGTACCAGTGGAACCTGCTGAAGAGGATGAGCCGACGACCGAAGATGGGCGCATGAAAAAGCCCTGGTCGCGGGGAAGACGACCAGGGCTCAGGGGGAGGGTAGGCAGCTTGCCGCCGAAGGGTTGGTCGGTTGATTTCACTCGCTCAACCCTTCGACGTTTGTGTGCGGTTTCGTCAGCGCAATTCAGTCATCCACATCTGCCCTCATGGTTGCGGATTCAATCTTTTTTTCGCCGTGGTTTCGTTAACTGCTTCACTCATGAAGACAAATGCGCGGCGCGAAAGTTAGTTGCGGCTTACGCGACGAAAAAATTCGCCCGCCGCGCAGAATCGTTTCACCTGCCGGCAAACGTTTCCGGTCCCGCGCGTCGGCATTCGCGGATAGAGACGCCGCTGATCCTCGGCGCGTTACACGCCCGCGTCTGCTCTCGATCGCTCATCGCAGCGCCGGCAGCACGTCCCGTCCGAAGATTTCGACGAATCGCTCCTGCTCCGGGCCCACCTCGTGCAGGAACAGCCCCTCGAACCCGCGCTCGATATCCCGGCGGAGCCACTGAATGTGGCGGGCGGGGTCCGACGAAATCCGCACGGCGTCGTCGAGGTCGGCCGGCTTCACGCGCTTTCCCGCCGCCGAAATCTGCGCCGGATGCGCCAGCGAGGTCATGACGCTGTTGTCGAGGATGTTCTGCCGCCACTGGTCGTAGGCGGCGTCGCGCGCTTCGGCGTCGGTCGGACCGTAGGCGAGGTGGACCTGGAGGTACATGGGCTTGCCGGCGCCCCCGTTGGAGCGAAACGCATCAACGACGGCGTCGAGCGTCTCGTCGGGCTGAGCGACGGTGATGAGTCCATCGGCCCACCCCGCCACCCATGCCGCCGTGGCCGGTGTGACGGCGGCGCCGATGAGCATCGGCGGGCGCTGCGGCCGAGTCCACAGCGTCGCTTCCGACACCGTCACGTGCCCCCGGTGCGTGACCGTCTCGCCCGCCCACAGCCGGCGCATGATCTGCGACGACTCGAGCAGCCGCTCGTTGCGCTGCTGCTTGGTCGGCCAAGCCTCGCCCGTGATGTGCTCATTGAGCAGTTGCCCCGAGCCCAGGGCGATCCAGAACCGATCGGGAAACATGACGCCCAGCGTGGCCGCGGCCTGCGCGATGATCGCGGGGTGATACCGCTGCCCGGGCGCGTTGACGACGCCGAAGGGGAGCGACGTCGCCGCAAGTGCAGCGCCCAACCACGACCAGGCGAACCCGCTTTCGCCCTGCGCGGCGCTCCAGGGCGCCCAGTGGTCGGAGCACATGGCGGCGTTGAACCCCGCCGACTCCGCCGCCTGCACCAGTCGCAGCAACCGGTCGGGGCGAAACTGTTCGTGGCTGGCGTGAAAGCCGATCAGCAGCTTCTGCGGCATCATTATTTTCCTTGGCGTCGCCCGAACCAGTGGTAGCCATACGCGGGCAGCTCGATGTTCAATCTCCCGTTGCGCGCGATCGTCGGCGACTTTGGCTGCTCGCCGCCCAGGAGGTGATGCCAGCGTCCGTGGCGCACCTCGGCGGGCAGTTGAATGGCGAGCCGCGCCGGACGATCGCCCAGGTTATGCACCACCAGCGCGCTCGTGCCGTCCCAATCCAGCAGGTGCGCCAGGGTCGCGGAGTCGCGCGTCGCCAGCACCTGACAATCCCCCCACCCAAACGCCGGCCATTCCTTGCGCGTGCGAATGGCCTGCTCCATCCAGTTGAGAAACGACTGCGGGTTCTCGCGCTGCGCGCGCACGTTCACCTTCCTGTATCCGAGCGGCCCATCGCGCACCGGCTTGCGCGGAACGCGCGACTCATTGGCGCTGGTGAATCCCCCGGCGCGGTCGGGCGACCACTGCATCGGCAGGCGCACCGCCTCGCGCCCCGGTGCACGCTGATCGTCCCCCAATCCGATTTCCTCGCCGTAAAAGAGGACCGGCGTGCCCGGGAGGCTGAACAGGAGGCTGTACATCAATTCCATGCGCCGCCGATCTCCGTTGATCATCGAGGGAAACCGGCGGCGGATGCCCCGGTCGTACAGCCGCATCGAAGCCTTGGGCGCGAAGGCGGCGAACACCTCTTGCTGTTCGTCCTCGCTGAGCTTGTCGAGGGAGGCCTCGTCGTGGTTTTTCACGAAGTTGGCCCACTGCGCCGCCGGGGGAATCTTAGGGAGCGACCGCAGCGCGTCGGCCACCGGCGTCGCCTCGCCGCGTGCCACGGCAAGGTACATCGCCTGGTTGAGGATGAAATTGAACAGCACGTGCATCTGGTCGCCGCGCTCCCCGAAGAACGCCGCCAGCTTGTCCGCCGGCTCGTTCGCCTCGGCCAGCAGCACCGCGTCTCCGCGCCGCCGCGACAGGAACGACCGCAGGTCGCGAAGGTAATCGTGCGGATCGGGGACCGCGTCGTCCGCCTGGCCCGTCTGCTCGATCATGAACGGCACCGCGTCGACGCGAAACCCCGACAGCCCCAGCTCCAGCCAGAAACCAATCACCTTGTGAATCTCATCGCGCACGAGCGGGTTGCTGATGTTGAGGTCCGGCTGGTGCGGATAGAACCGGTGCATGTACCAGCGTTTGGCTGCTTTGTCATAGGACCAGATCGAATTTTGCTTTCCGGGAAAGATCACCCCCTCGTGCGCGTTCGGCGGCTTCTCATCCGCCCAGACGTAGAAGTCGTGGTAGATGCTGTTGCGGTCTTTGCGCGCGGCTTGGAACCAGGGATGCTCACTGGACGTGTGGTTGACGACGAGGTCGGCGATGACGCGAATCCCGCGCTCGCGGGCGGTGCGCACCAGTTCCACCACGTCGCCCAACGTGCCGTACTTTTCCGCAACCCCGTAATAGTCCACGACGTCGTAGCCGTGATCGCGCTCCGGGGAGGGGTAGATCGGCATCAGCCAGAGGCACGTGACGCCCAGCCCCGCGAGGTAGTCGATTCGTTGCGTCAGCCCGTTCAGGTCACCGACACCGTCGCCGTTGGTGTCCAGAAAAGCCTGCGTGTCGACGCAGTAGATGATGGCGTTTTTCCACCACAGGTCGCTGGTCGCTTCCAGGCTCATCCATCCTCCGCTGCGCAGCCATGCGTGCACGCAAACGCGCAGGCTACCGTCCCCATCAACCTCATTATGTGGAGACAGCGGGTGACGGCAACGGCGGAAGTTCGCGCTCGCGGCAAGGCGCTATTGTGCCGGCGGCGCGATCCGCCCAGGTGCGCATGACCTCAGGCCGTTCAGCGCGCCGGGGGCGCGGGACGCTTGGGAGCGATCTGCGTCCACGGGACGACGCCGCAGCGCTGGGCCCAGCGGTCGTAATCCGCCGACAGCTCGCGCACGATTTCGGGATGTTTCGCGGCCAGGTTGTTGCTCTCGATGCGGTCGGCGTCCAGGTCGTAGAGTTCCCAGCCGCCCGGCGCTTCCGCGAGCGTCACGAGCTTCCACTTCCCTTTTCGAATGGCACGATTTCCCTCGTGCTCCCAGAACAGCGTGCGGTCGTTGGCGCCGGATTCGCCCTTGATCATATTGAGGATGCTCCGCCCTTCGGGTTGCATCGTCTCCGTGACGGGATAGGGATGCTTTGCGACTTCGAGAAACGTCGGAACCAGGTCGATCAGGTGCGCCGGGCCGCTCACGCGTTCTCCGTGCGAGGCCGCGGGGATGCCCGCGGGCCAGTGCGCAATGGCCGGCGTGCTGATGCCGCCTTCGTACGCCGTCACCTTGTGCAGCCGCAGCGGGGTGTTGCTGACGGTCGCCCACGGCCGCGCGTAGCCCCAGAACGAGTCGCGCGAGCCGAGTTCCGCCCCCGGGTGCCCGCGGTGCGGATCCTCGGCAGCCCCGCCGTTGTCGGAGACGAAGAGCACCAGCGTGTCTTCCGCCACGCCCAGGCGGGACAGCTCGCCCATCAGCTTGCCGACGTTCGCATCAAGGCTGGTGACCATCGCGGCGTAGATCGACATGCGCAGCGCCCACTCCGCGCGCTGCTCATCAGAAAGCTCGTCCCACGGCTTTTGCTTCCCGCGGTCCATCGGCGCCATGGGCATCTCCGGGCCGACGATCTTCAGCTCCTTCATGCGCTTCAGCCGGGCGTCGCGGATGGCTTGCCACCCGGCATCGTACTTGCCGCGATGCTTGTCGATCTCCTCGGGTCTCGCGTGCAGCGGCCAGTGCGGGGCGTTGTACGCCATGTACAGGAAGAACGGCTGCTCCTTCTGCCTGGTCTCGTTGAGAAATTCCACGGCGCGGTCGGTGAAGGCGTCGGTGGCGTAAAACCCGTCGTGCGGCGGGACGAACGGCTTGTCGTTTAGCGCCATCGGGGACCGTGGGCCGGTTGACTCCCCGCCGAAGTAGTTCATCGCACCCGGAATGAGCACGAACGAACGGTCGAATCCGCGCGCCACCGGCCACTCCTGGGGGCGCTCCCCGAGGTGCCACTTGCCGCACATGATCGTGCGATAGCCCGCCTTGCGCAGCAGCTCCGCCATCGTCGGCACGTCCGGGCTGAGACGGTCCTGGTACGACGGGCGATCGGCGGCGTCGCGAATCCACGTCGCGTACCGGTCGATCATCGCGCCCACGCCGGCCTGGTGCTGGTAGAGGCCCGTCATCAGCGTCGCGCGTGACGGGCAGCATCGGGCGGCGTTGTAAAACTCGGTGAAGCGCACGCCCTGTTCCGCCAGGCGATCGATGTTGGGCGTGGGAATCTCCGAGCCGTAGCAGCTCAGGTCGGAATAGCCCAAGTCATCGGCGAGGATGACGACGATGTTGGGACGCGGCTGCTGCTGCTGCGCGCCGGCCATCGAGATCAGGGGCGCCCAGGCAAGCACGATCAGCACGATGTAACCGAACCAAGTATTCATGGCCGTCTCAGTTTGATGATGCCCCCACAGGATGCTGCTCCGCGAATGGTACATCCGACAGCGCAACATGAGGGTAGTTCTTGATGAAAAACCGCTCGGACCATTCGGATGGAAAGAGGATCACCGGCTGCCCCTGCGGGTCAAATGCGAGCTTTGCGCCGCTTGGCAGCGAGCTTTTCAATGTATCGAGCGGGACGTGGGGCGACGCCCAGCGCATCCGCTCCCACGTGGCCGATTCCAGCCGCGAATCGGCGCCGTATTCGGACTTCAGCCGGTACTGCACGACCTCGAATTGCAGCGGGCCGACGGCCGCGAGCAGCGGTTCGCGGCGCGTCGAGCCGTCAACTTGCAGCACCTGGATCACCCCTTCTTGCAGGAGTTGGTCCAGCCCCTCGCGGAAGCGCTTGAACTGCGACGTCATCGTCGCGTGCAGGTACGCGAAGCATTCAGGCGCGAACCGCGGGATCTCGTTGTAGACGATCAACGGATCCTGCGTGAGCGTGTCGCCGATGGCGAACTCGCTGTGGCCGACGAGGCCGATCACGTCGCCGGCGTACGCTTCGTCAACCGTTTCGCGATCCTGGCCGAACAGCTTGTGCGAGCTGGAAAGCCGGACCTTCCTGCCGCTGCGGACGTGCGTCACCGACATGTCACGCATGAACTTTCCGGAACAGACTCGAAGGAACGCGATCCGGTCGCGGTGCTTCGGGTCCATGTTGGCCTGAATCTTGAAGATGAACCCGGAAAACGCCGGCGCATCCGGCTGAACCTCGTCGTTTCCAGCGCGGCGCGGGCGCGGCGCCGTCGAGTGCGCGAGAAATGCGTCCAACAGCATCTGCACGCCGAAGTTGTTGACGGCGCTGCCGAAGAAGACCGGCGTCAGCGTCCCCGACAGAATCGCCTCGCGCTCGAAGGTGGCGCCGGCAATGTCCAGCATGGCCAGCTCATCCACCGCGTTGGCGTATTCGGTCTCGCCGAGCGCGCCCCGCACCGTCGGGTCAGAGAGGTCGTGCACGGAGACCGGCGCGCGGTACGCGCCCCCGGCCGTGCGCTGGAACAGGTGAACCTGCTTGTTGAGTCGATCGAACACGCCCTGGAAACCCCCGCCGGTCCCGAGCGGCCAGCTCACGGGGAACGCCTTGATCCCCAGCACCGACTCCAGCTCGTCAATCAACCCGAGCAGGTCGCGGGTCGGACGATCCAGCTTGTTGATGAACGTGAAGATCGGGACGCCCCGCCGGCGGCAGATCTCGAACAGCTTGCGCGTCTGCGCCTCGATGCCCTTGCCCGCGTCGATGACCATTACGACGGCATCAACCGCGGTGAGCACGCGGTACGTGTCCTCGGAGAAGTCCTTGTGGCCGGGTGTGTCGAGCAGGTTGACGACGTACCCGTTGTAGTCGAACTGGAGCACGGTCGAACTGACGGAAATGCCGCGTTTGCGCTCCAGCTCCATCCAGTCGGATGTGGCCGCGCGCTGGTGCTTTCGCGCCGTGACCGATCCGGCCAGGTGCAACGCGCCCCCGTAAAGGAGAAATTTTTCGGTCAGCGTCGTTTTGCCGGCGTCCGGGTGCGAGATGATCGCGAACGTGCGCCGGCGAGCGATCTCGTCGGACAAAGCCATTGAAACTCCAATTTATTTGCTACTTCGAAGACATCCACGCCATGATCTTTGTCGCCAGCCGATCAAGCACCCGCACGGACAGCTCGAGGTGTTCCTCCCTGGTGTCCTCGATCTTGTTGTGCGAGATGCCGCGCAAACTCTGCACGAAGAGCATCACCGTGGGCACGCCGGCGCGGCAGACTTCGGCGGCGTCGTGCAGGGGACCGCTGGGGAGCCGGTGGGATTCGCCGCACATTTCCTGGATTGATGCGTCGGCCATCTCGATCAGGCTTGCGTTGAACGGGAACGGCTGAATCTGCCAGATCTTTCGCCAGGCGACGTCGAGCTTTTCCTCCTTCGCGATGCGCTCGCTCGCGTCGCGGGCTTCCTGATGCATCGCGGCCAGAACTTTCGCGTCGAGGTGGCGCAGGTCGAGCGTCATTTCGGCTTCACCCACCACGGCGGTGACGATGCCCGGTTTCGTTTCGACCCGACCGACCGTGCATACCCCGCCGTGGTTGACGGCGATGTCGCGGATCGCCAGGTGCAGCTTTGACGCTCCGCCCAGCGCATCGCGACGATTCGTCATCGGCGTGGACCCCGAATGCGCCGCCTGACCGGTGAAGGTGATCGCGTGCCGTTCGACGCCGAAAGTGCCCAGCACGACGCCCATCGGCAAATTTTTCGATTCCAGCACCGGCCCCTGCTCGATGTGCAGCTCGATGTACGCCGCCGCATTCTGCAGCTCGTGACGCGCTTCCAAGGCCAGGTGCAGCTCGATGCCCGATTCCCGCGCGGCGTCGGCGAGGTTCACCCCGTCGCGGTCGACCAGGTCACGCACCTCATCGGGCACGAGCGCGCCCGATGCAGCGCTGGAGCCGAACAGGCTGCGCCCGAAGCGCGCGCCCTCTTCGTCTGCCCAGTCCACGACGCGGATCGTGACCGGCGGCGTGCCCTCGGCCGCGATGCGGCGCAAAACTTCGACGCCCGCCAGCGTGTTGAGGCACCCATCCAGCCAGCCGCCGTCGGGCACCGAGTCGATATGCCCGCCGATGAGCAGCGCGCGGTCGGATGTGCCCTTCAGCGTCCCCCACAGGTTGCCGGCCGGGTCGTTCTTAACGACGACGTTCGGGATGGTCGCGAGCTGGTCGCGCAACCACTGCCGCGCGGTCTTCCACATCGGCGTGAACGCGACGCGCTGCGCGCCGTCGGCGTTGCCGGTGAGAGAGCGAAGTTCCTTCAATTCCGCGATCGTCCGCTGCGGTTGGAGCATGTCGGCATTGTACCACGCACGAAGGCACGCCAATCGGAAGAGACTGGTTACAGCTTTGAAGACAAGTTAACCGCAGAGAGGCGCCGATGAACGCGGATAGATTCAAAGACAATTCTTCATCCGCGTTTATTTGCATTCATCCGCGGTTTTAACCTCTGCGTTCCCTGCGCCTCGGCGGTGAACAATGCGGGCTAGTGGGCCGTTCCTCTTGGAATTGCGGAACAATATCTCAGCCATTCGTCCCTCAAGCCGGGCTGTTGTGGGTGATTTACCCGCAAGCTCGCTGGGAACGGCCCACTAGTACGGGGACCCGATCCCGGGGGGAGCGCCGGTCCCGGGCGCCGGTCCGATCTCCGACCTCAAATGCTCGATCAGCGCCCGGGCCTCGGCCGATGTTTGCTTTGAACCCGTGGCGAGGAACAACACGTCCCCGCCGCTCACGATCATGTTGAATTTCAGCGACACGCAGAGCCCGAGCATCTCCGGTCCCACCCCGACCATCACGCTGTACTTGCCGTGCTGCCGGCACGCGTTGACGACCGCCTCCATGTCGCTGCCGAGCGTCTCTTTGCAGCGCGTCTGCGTCATCGAATAGCCCCGCCGCAACATGATGTCGTCCGGCCCAAGGAACAGCGCGTCGACCCCGGGGACGGCCGCAATGGCGTCGACGTTCTCGATGGCCTGGGGCGACTCGACCTGCACAATGAGCATCACGTCCTCATTGGCCGTTCCGGCATAGTTGCGGCCTCCCAGGTCGATCGGCCGGCGACCGCCGTAGGACCGCGTCCCGACCGGGGGGAACTTGGCGGCGTTGACGACCGCCCGCGCCTGCTCGGGGGTGTCGACGCCCGGCACGATCACGCCCGCCGCGCCGGTGTCCAACGCCATCCCGATGGGCCCGAACTCATGGCCCGGCACGCGCACGATCGCGGGGCGGCGAATCAGGTCACAGGCGCGCACCATCGCGAGGACGTCGGCATATCCCAGCTGCCCGTGCTGCCCGTCGATCCAGATCCAGTCCCAATCGCCCCCAATGCGCTCGATCACGCCCGGCGACGGGTACATGATGCTCAACCCCAATTGCGCAATCCCGGAAGCAAGCGCGGTTTGAAAAGAATGCATGGAATCTCCGATTGACAGACAGCGAATACCGATTACCGCGACGCCTGGGCGGTGTACGTGCCGCCGCTCAGCAACGAAGCCGATTCCGGCTCCAAAAAAATCCCCGCGTTCGGATGGTTCCGCAGGATCGACGCCGGGACGTTCGGCGTCAGCGGCCCCTCCAAAGCGGCCTTCACCGCCCGCGCCTTGCGCTGGTCGGGGACGCTACAGATCAACCGCCGGGACTTGAGGATCTGCGGCACGGTCATCGTGATCGCTTCGGCCGGAACCTCGTCAAAGCTTTTGAACCACCCTTCGCCGAGCTGCTGCCGCCTGCACGGCTCGTCGAGGCGGACGACCATGAAGGATTGGTCCGTGTCGAAATCGGCAGGCGGGTCGTTGAAAGCGAGGTGGCCGTTCTCACCGATGCCGATGAACGAGACGTCAATCTCCCGGCCGGCGATGAGGCGCGAGAGTCGGACGCATTCGGCCCGCACGTCGCCCTCGCCGTCGATGTCATGGAACGCCGCCAGCGGCCGCGGCAGTCGCTGGACAAACCGCTCGTGGAGGAATCGCCGAAACGACGCCGGGTGCGACAGCGGTATCCCCACGTATTCGTCGAGGTGGAATGCAGTCACCTTGTCCCATTCGACGTCCGGTGCAGCCACGAGCGCCGCAAGCATATCGATCTGCGACGCGCCGGTCGGCACGACGATGGTCGAGTGGCCCTTCCGCCGGACCGCCGCGCGGATGGTCTCCGCGCCGTCCGCGGCGGCTTCTTCGGCCAATTGCTTTTTGCCGGCACAAAAAATCGTTTTCATTGCTCAGGTCCGTGTGTTGGGTTCCGCGGTCACCAGTTGCTTCGCCGCCATCACCGCGCGGTAAGTCATGCCCGCGCCTGCTGCATCGGCACCCCCGATCAGGAGGCTCAACACGTAGCCGACGCCCAGCGTGATCAATAACCCGCAGGACGAAGGCCACATGCCGCTGAGCGGGCTGAAGAAGGCGACGTAAATCGTGACGATCGAGCCGAGCAGTCCCCCGATTAACACGCCGGTGCTGCGCGTCCGACGGGAGAAGATGCCCAGCAGGTAGATGCCCAGCAGCGGACCGGTGAAGCTGCCAACCACCGCGGTGCCGAGCCGGACCAGATCGCCGATTTGGCCGACGTTGCACGCCAGGATGGTGCCGACGAGGCCAAGAAGCAGCGTCACGATCTGTGAGATACGAATCTGACCCTGTTGCTCCTGGGCCGCCGTGAGCGAGGCTGCTTGCGGCGGGGTCGCGTCCGCGAGCGCCGGTGGCGCCGGTACGGGCCGATCCGTCGCTGCTCCGTCGGCCGGGGGGATGGCCGCGGACACAGATGGAGCCGGCCCGGTTTGCACCTGTCGCCTGAGGTACAGCCGATTGTAGAAATCCACCATCACAACCGACGTCGAAGAGTTCAGGGCCGAATCCACGCTCGACAGCGACGCGGCGAAGATCGCCGCGATGACCAGGCCGGTGACCCCGACGGGGAATACGCGGGCCATGAACAGCGGCAGCGTGCCGTCTGAGGTGACGCCCGACGGGACGCCTGACAGACTCCCGTAGTGCCTGTAGTAGGCGTACAAGGCCAGTCCGACGAACGATAGCCCCATCATCCACAATGCGTCGCCCGCCGCGCTGATCAGAAACGCCGGCTTCTGGTCGGCGGTGGTGCGAGCGGTTTGGAACCGCTGCACGGTCATCTGGTCGGTCGTGAATGAGGCCAGCCGGCTGAGAAGAATGACGACGAATATCCCGATCCCGGTGACCGGCGTGGTGAAGAACACCCACGCCTGCTGTGCAAAACTGCCCGTCATCTCCGGGGCCAAATTCAAGGACGTCTTGCCCCCTTCGCCGGCAGTGGTCCAGATGGCGCTGACCCCGCCGGGAACGTTCCACACGATCACTGCGAGCGTGATCGCAAGCCCGGAGAACATCACGCAGAACTGGATGACGTCGGTCCAGATGACGCCCTTGATGCCGCCCACGGCCGTGTAGACGCTCACGATTAGCCCCAACACCAGGATGGTCGGGATGAGCGGCAACTTCCCGCCGCTGGCGGCGTTCACCGCCAGGCACGGCACGTACAGCGCCGTCGCCATCCACCCGAGCCGCCACAGGATGAAAATGCCCGCGCCGAGCGTGCGGACGCGCACGTCGAAGCGGCGTTCCAAGTATTCGTACACCGAGAAGATATCGAGGCGCCGGTAGAACGGGAGAATCCAATAAACGACGTACGCGTAGGCAATGCCCCACGTCAGCAGGCTCGGGAGGTAAACCAGGCCGTACTGGATCGAGGCCGAAGGCTGGGTCATGTAGTCGATGCCGCTATTCAGCGCGGCCATCAGCGACAGACCCACGGGCAGCCACCCCATCGACTGCCCGGCCCGGAAGTATTCGTCGAGATTGGATTGGCGTCTCGAGAAGTAGACGCCGATGCCGGCCAGCAGCATCAGGTAGACGATGATGATTCCACCGTCGATCCAGCCGAAGTGACTCTCCATGAATCGCGTCTCCGTCGCGCGCGGGACGTTCGTCCGGCCGCGGCTGCCTGCGTTTGTGATACCCAAAGCCGCGGACGATCAACCCCTGATGACGATGAAACCGAGAATAAACTTTCGAAAGTTTCTGTCAAGCGAAGACGATTCGCGGTGAGTAATTATCTCAAAAAGATGTTTTTGCCGCCGATGGGGCGCCGATGCCCCATCGGTGGCTATCTCTTGTTTTGAGACAGTTATTTAGCCGGGCGTGACTGCCTCGGCTTGTTTCTTGAAAATCGAGGCGTTGCCGCTGACCGCGCCGCGCAGCGGAACGGTGACGGGACCAGCCAGTCGCGCCGCGCGAACCGACCCGCCGCGCAGCACCTTCCCGCTGAAATCGTTGGCGGGCGGCCGATAGTCGAGTTGGATCGCATCGCTCGCCGCGTACTGGCAGATGAACAGCCGCCGCGACCGCGTGCTGTTGTTCTGCATCGACCCATGCACCGCCATCACGTGATGAATGCTCATGTCGCCGGCCTTGAGCTCCACCGGGACCGCGCGTTCGGGGTGAAAGGCGTTGTCCGGGTCGGTGATCTTGCCGACGAACGCGCCCCGTGCGTCGCGATGGTCGAGCAGGCTGATCTGGTGCGAGCCGGGGATGACGAGCAAACAGCCGTTGCCGGTGTCGGAGTCATCCAGCGCGATCCCGCAGGCGATCAGGTCGAAGTTCGTGTGGGGGAAGAACGCGTAGTCCTGATGCCATCCGATCTCGGCGCCTCCCCCGCCCGTTTTCATGTTCAACTTCGAATGGTGAAACTTCACTTCCGGCCCGAGGAGTGCGCAAACGATGTCGAGGATGCGATCGCTCGCGGCGATCTCGGCGAAGGCGGGATCCTGCACGACCGGGTGGTTGACCCGATTGACCCGCGGGGATCCGGGCATGTGGCCCGACGCGACGTCGAACACCGCGTCCCCGCCGGCGGGCACGTCCCGCGACCGCTGGAGCATCTCGTCGGCGACTCTGCGCAGCCCGTCGAGCGTGGGCGGGTCGATCGCCCCCCGCACCGCCAGAAACCCTTGATCGTGAAAGCTCTGAACCTCGCGTGATGTCAACATGGCGTATCCTTTCTGTGCCGTACTTTGCCCCGGACGATAAACCGCCTCCTGTCAGCCGTTCAAGGAAATTCGTGACGAGAAACTTCGAGGAAACATGTATTATGCATGCCGAATGGGTCGGTAATTGTCCCCTCCATCGCGAAAGAAAATTTTATGAAACAACCCCCCGGCACCGGTCGTCGAGTATCCCCCCTGAAGGAGATCGCGCGGACGGCGGGAGTCAGTCCGGCAACGGCATCGAAAGTGCTCAATCACTACCCGGCCATCAGCGACCCGACCCGCCAGCGCGTGTGGGAAGCCGTGCGGACGGTCGGGCGCCCACCGCGACGTTATCGCAGCGCCGACACCGCCGGGAACACCGCGCGGACGGTCCTGCTCCTGCCGATGGCGAATTCGTTGTTTCGCGAACTCGAGCGGGAACCGACCAGGCTCACCTCCCAGGCGTTCCACTCCTTCCAGCAAGCGCTCGTCGGGGGGGGGTACGACCTGCTGCTCGGCCCCGGCGGGTTGAGCGACGCCGAGGCCGTCGCCCACATCAACAACGGGATCGGCAAGCGGTTCGGCGGCATCGCGCTCCTGCCGCCCCTCGGTGAAACGTTGCCACAGTTCCTGCACCACCGGCGCATTCCGACCGTCTGCATCTCCGGCAGCGTGGGCGAGCCGCTCGTGCCGGTCGTCACCGCCGACCAGAGCGAGGGCACGCGGCTCCTGGTGCGTCACCTGATCGACCTGGGCCACCGCCGCATCGGGTACGTCGGGAGCGGCCTGCGCTCGCGCAGCCACCTCGACCGGCTCGCGG
>JBBSLV010000013.1:0-19235 GCA_038233535.1 Tepidisphaerales bacterium
CACTCATCAGACGCTGACCCGCGAGAAAGACCCGATCTTCCTCAAGTACATGGCGGAGTTCGGCGTGCACTTGCCGCTGTCGGCTGATCCGTTTTGCGACGTCTCCAGCCGCCACGCCGATGCCCTCCAGACATGGACGTTTACCGACGTGCTGCCGGATCGGAGCGCCGAGCGCCGGTACGGGCCGTTCATGGACCTCCGGCATGCCGGGCGGGTCAGCGATGGCGTGATGAGTTTGTGCCGCGAGCGCGCCGGCGCCACCGATCGCGCAGTCGGCGTAGGCATGCACCAGTTCGGCGACGCCGGTCGCGTGAGCGCGCGGCGGCGCGCACTCGTGCGCTTCGCGACAATCGAAATCGGCAATATCGTCGAGCGCGGGCACGTCACGCTCCCGTCCATCACAGGATCGAACCCGCTCCCTGCGCGGCTGCAGCAGGTTTTCGACCGCCTGCTCGCCGGCCTAGCGCCCAAATCGATCGCGCGCGAGCTGGGGCTCAGCGTCTGGACCGTGCGCGATCACGTCCAACGGCTCTACCGGTTTCTCGACGTCAGCGGCCGCGACGAGCTGATGGCGCGATTTGTCGGGCGGGCGAGGGAATAAGACAACCGGCCGCGGCGCGTGGCGTAACGTGGTCGGCTCTTCGCGACGCCACAGGCATGACGAATCGCATCTCGTACGGCTGGGCCGGAAGCGGCCAAGAACATTCGTCGCGGAGCGAGGGGCGTTGCGTCGAAGCCATCGCCGTGGTGCAATCTTGGCAGGAGTGACGCCAAACGGCATGGAATACCTGCTCACGTGGAACTGTCGGCATTTGGCCAACGCGGCGCTATGGCGTAAGATCGAACAGACGTGCAGCGCGGCCGGCTACGAGCCGCCGATGATCTGCACGCCGTACGAGTTGATGGGAGTCGAATCGTGAAGTCGGACCCGGTCGTCGAGGAAGTTCACCAAGCCCGCGAGGCCATTGCCGAGCGCTTCGGGAACGATCTGCGCGCGATCTGCGACGACGCGCGGCGCCGGCAGGCGTCGGGCGGTCGCAAGCCGGTTCGGCTGCCGCCGCGGCCGGCGCGGCAAGTGCCGGCGAAGGCTTCCTGAGCCGTTTTGTTCGCTCTCCCGTCGTGTCACAAGCAGGCGCATTGCCCATGATTCACGAAAACCTCCCCGCCGCGATCGAATCACTCTTATCCCGGATCGTTGCGATCCGGGACTCTCTTTGACCTGCCTTCAAAACAGGCCCGCAAAAAAGAACTTGAAGCGAAGATGGGCGAAGGCTCGTTCTGGGACAACCAGGACGCGGCCAGGTCCGTCGTCGCGGAGATGAAAATCATCAAGGCGGCGGTCGATCCCGTCGAGGCGATGCTGCGCGGGATCGATGATGTCCGCGCGATGTACCAGCTTGGCGAAGAGGCGGGGGACGCTGACACCATCGAGGAGGCGGACCGGGCGCTGGCCGAGCTGGAGGCGCGGGGGGAGAAGGTCGAGTTGCAGGCGCTGCTGGACGGGAAGAACGACGCGCTGAACGCGTTCGTGCAGATCCACGCCGGCGCGGGCGGGACCGAGGCGCAGGACTGGGCGGAAATGCTCCTGCGCATGTACCTGTACTACTTCGAGAAGCGCGGGTGGGACGTCTCGGAAGTCGACCGCCAGTGGGGGGAGCAGGCGGGCATCAAGTCGGTCACGCTGCTCGTGAAGGGCGAGTACGCCTACGGCTACCTGCGGGCCGAGGTCGGCGTGCATCGGCTGGTCCGGCCCAGCCCGTTCAACGCGCAGGGCAAGCGGCAGACGAGCTTCGCATCGGTTGACGCGGTGCCGGAGTTCGAAGAGGTGGGCGAGGTCGAGGTTCCCGAAACGGATTTGGACATCGTGGCATTCGTCCGCGCCTCCGGCCCCGGCGGGCAGAACGTGAACAAGGTCGCGTCGGCTGTGCGCATCACACACAAGCCGACGGGGCTACAGGTCACCTGTTCCGTTGAGCGCAGCCAGCAGCAGAACAAGCGCCTCGCCCTGGCCATGATCCAGGGCCGGCTGGAACTCATGGAGCAGGCCAAGCGCGACGAAGAATTGAAGCAGCTCTATGGCGAGAAGGGGTCGATCGCCTGGGGCAATCAGATCCGCAGCTACGTGCTGGACGACCGGAGGGTGAAGGACCATCGGACAAATGTCGAGACGGGCAACGTCGAGAGCGTGCTGGACCGCGGCGAACTCGATCAGTTCATCGACGCAGAACTTCGGCGGCGAAAGATGGGAAAGAAGTAGACCCTCGGACTCGATGGAGTCGTTCCCATGCAGTGATCTGCCGGGATACGGCCACGCTTGGTGGGCAAGGACGGCGTTGGCCCCGGTGAGACAGACCAGCGTCGGCCCTCTGCCGGAGAGGATGCGGATGAGCGATCAATCCGATAGCGGGCGAACGGTCGTTCTCCGAATTCGCCGCCAGGACCGGCCCGATGCTTCCCCGCGATGGGAGGAGTTCGCCGTGCCGCGCCGGCCGAACGCGAACATTATTTCCTGCCTGCAATACATCGCGGCACATCCGGTCACGACCGACGGCAAGCAAACGACTCCCGTCGTCTACGACAGCGGTTGTCTCGAAGAGGTGTGCGGGGCCTGCACGATGCGGATCAACGGCAAGACGCGCCAAGCCTGTTCGGCACTGGTGGACAAGCTGGAGCCGAGCTACACCCGTCAACGGTCGGAGCGCGATCATCCGGTGTATAATCCTGTGGATTATGGAGCACATCCGCCGCTGCGCGGGCGGCACGGGCACCTGATCGATGAACCGATCACGCTGGAGCCGCTGACGAAATTCCCCGTGGTGCGCGACCTGTTCGTCGATCGTCAGCGATTGTTCGACGACCTCAAACGCACCAAAAACTGGGTGCCGATCGACGGCACGTACGATCTCGGCCCCGGCCCGCCGATTTCGCGGGAACTCCAAGAGGAACGGTACGTGCTCTCGCGCTGCATCAGTTGCGCGTCCTGCCTGGAGGCGTGTCCGCAATACACGCCGACCAATCACTTCGTGGGAGCGGCGGTTTTCAGTCAGGTGAAATTGTTCAACATCCATCCAACTGGCAAAGCGCTGAAGGACGAGCGACTAGACGTGATGATGGAGGAGGGCGGCATCGCCGATTGCAGCAAGGCCGGCAATTGCGTGGTGGTCTGTCCGAAGGACCTGCCCAACCTGAAATCCATCGCAACCGTCGGCCGGCAGACGACGCTGGCGGTACTCAAGCAGTTCTTTGGCGGGTAGGCCTGTGAAGGGGGCAACGGCGCCTTATCGCTCGCTCAAAGAGTTCTCGGACATCGGTAGTATTGAGGCGATGTTATGACCAAGTCGAAACGCCCGCGCGGCGGAGCAAGCTCAGACCATGCCCCCTCCATGGCGGGCCAGGAGCCGTCGCGCGTCGTCGCGTCGCCGCGCGTGCGGCTCTCGACACTTTTGCCACTCGTCTTGCCGATCGTGCTGGCCGTGATCGCGGCGTACGTGCAGTGGATGACGCTGGGCTTGCCGCAGCTTCCCGCCGCCGGGAACCTCACACCGGAGACAACGACGCTCCATTATGGCTTCCCCGCGTGGATCGGGATCACCCACTACGTCAATCTTCTGTTCCTGGTGCTGCTAACGCGAAGCGGCATTCAGATGCTCATGAATCACCCGCGCCTGTACTGGAACGTTCACTGCACGCCCGGCACGGAGTGGGCGCGCTTCACGCCGGTTCAAGTGCCGTTGGACCGGCATTACACGGCGAAACAGGATGCGCGATACCTCACGCCGTGGATCGGCCTTCCCGGCGGCAAGCACACGATGGGATTGGCACGCCACTGGCATTTCGTCAGCGCGCTGTTCTGGGTGTTGAACGGCGCCATCTATGTCGTGCTGCTCTTTGCGACGGGCCACTGGCGGCGGATCGTGCCCACCTCATGGCGGGTCTTCCCCGATGCCTGGGCATGGTTCGTGCATTACGCCACGTTTCATTTCCCGCCGGAATTGAACGGATTCTTCCAGTACAACGCGCTACAGCAACTGAGCTATTTTGCGGTGATCTTCATCCTCGCGCCGCTGTCGATCCTGACCGGGCCGGCGATGTCTCCCGCGCTGGTCAACCGCTTCCGCTGGTATCGCAAGCTGCCGGGCAACCGGCAGATCGCGCGTTCCATCCACTTCCTGCTGCTGTGCGCGTACATCATTTTCATCATCGCTCACGTGACGATGGTGTGCGTCACCGGCTTCGTTCGGAACATGAACCACATCGTCCTCGGCACGGACGACCTGCTGCGCTTCGGCATGTACATCGGACTGAGCGGGCTGGTGATCCTGCTGCTGGTGAACATCCTGGCCAACTGGGCGAGCTGGCTGTTTCCGCGGGCCGTTCAGCGCGTGGGAGACGCGCTGGTCAATCCGATCCTTCGCTTGGCGTTCGCCAGCCGTGCGCCGCGGGCCGAGTACAAGGCCGGCGACATCTCCCCGTTCCTCTGGCCCAACGGCAAGCTGCCCACTTCGGACGAATGGAAAACATTGGCGTCCAACGGCTTCAAGGATTACCGGCTTAGAGTGTATGGCCTGGTCGAAAACCCGGTCGAGCTGTCGCTCGATCAGTTGCAAGCCATGACCAAAAAGACCCAGATCACGTTGCTTCATTGCATCCAGGGCTGGTCGGGCATCGCCGAGTGGGGCGGGTTGCCGATGGCCGAACTGATGAAGCTCGTCCGTCCCACCGCCGCCGCCAGGGCGGTCGTGTTCTATTCCTTCGGCGAGGGGTTGGAAGGCGGCCAGTATTACGACAGCCACACCATGAAGAACGCCGGTCACGCGCAGAGCCTCTTGGCTTACGAGATGAATTCCAAGCCGCTCGGCGATGTTTACGGCGCGCCGCTGCGGCTGCGCGTCGAAAACCAGCTCGGGTTCAAGATGGTCAAGTGGATTCAGTCGATCGAGTTTGTCGACAGCGTCAAGCACATCTACCAGGGCGAAGGCGGCTACAATTCGGACAACGAGTTTTTCGATACGATGGCGGACATCTGAACGAGACCCCAAGAGGTATTCCATGAGCAATGAAGATTCCGAGCGGCTGAGACGACACCCCGAGGAGCGCTCTGCCCTGCCGCAGCATCATTTTGACCTGAAGGCGGTGGCGGCGAAGCTCCGGCAGGAACCCCAGGCGGGAGTGGCGGGACATCGGCAGCAGACACTGTATAAGCATGGAACCACAACGGTCGCATTATTTCTCTTCGGGCACCTCACGCGCCTGCCGCCCCACCGTGCGAAGGGCGTCGTCACCATCCATGTGCTCAAGGGCCATCTCCAGTTGAAGGCGGAGGGACAAGTGCATGATCTGCACGCCGGCCACCTGCTCACACTCGCCCCGGGCGTGGAGCATGACGTCGTGGCGCTACAAGAGAGCGAAATGCTTTTGACCGTGCATTTGGAGGCCCGGTAGGCTCATTCGCGCGCTTCGGCGACGCGCGGTTTGCGTCTCTCTTGTCCAGTATCCGCCCGCTTGCTTTCCGATCCGCGTTCATCCGCGCGGTCATCGGCGATTTCGATTTCTTACCGCGACTGGCGGCGGATGGTCATGTCGAAGTTTTTCACCATCGACTTGTACATCGACCAGACGATCAGCGCATACACGCCCGTCGCGATCCAACTGAAGACGAAGACGACGATGCGCGCGCTGGTGACGCCGGTGCTGCCGGTGGCGAACTCGGAGCCGCCGAACTGGACGGGGTCGATCAGGACGGTGAGGACGGTGAAGGGGCTGAAGCTGCCGACGATCAGGGCGAACAGCCCCCCGCCGCGCGTGCCGATGAACTGCGTGCCGCACCAGCCAAGCCCACCGCACAAGGCGATGACGATGCCCACGCTGCTCATCACGGCGCGGACCGTCGTGCGGCAGCGCAGCGACATGTGCATGCCCAGGATGCTCGCGAAAGCGGCGACCATCACCAGCATGGCGGGCATGATGAGGATGGCCTCGGGGAACACCATCCAGCGGAACGCGCCGCGCTCGGTGCCCATGCGGAAAAGGTCGTAGAGGATGAACACCAGCACGCTGGCGACCGGGACGGCGACCAGCGGCAGCACGTAGTGAACCAGCCCGCGGAGCTTGCCCCAGATGTAGTAGCGGCTGGTGATGGGCGTCGTCAGCAGCAGGTCGAGGCTCCCGTCCTCCTTCTCGCGCGTGACGGTGCTGGCGGCGGCGTTGGTGACGATCAGCAGGATGACCGCGAACTCGATGATGATGGCGCCGAGCAGGAAATTGCGGGCCGTGGTGACGCTGATCTTCCGCCCGATGTCGGCGACGTCGATCGTGTTCAGCATTCTCCCCGTCGTGCCCGCGTGCGTGACGGCGTACTTGCCGTCCAGCGCGTCGAGCGTCGTTTCCGTTTTCTCCCGGCCGTTGTCGTACGTGATGAGCGTCGCCGGGCCGACCTTGAACGTCTCGGCCTTGTCCTCGTCGATGATCGTGAGCGTCTGGCGGGTCGAGTCGTAGCTGCTGGCGGTGATGTACTTCCCGACCACCTGCTGCTGGGCAAACAGGACGACGAGCACGATCGCCCCGACAATCCCCCCGGCCATGAACCCGTAGCGCATCACTGATGCGCGGGCCGCGGACGCCTTGGTCTTCGCCTCGCGCCAGGCGATGGGATTGGCCCATACATACCGCGGCTTGCGGCGCGTCTCGCCCTTGCTGAGGCGGAGCTTTTTCAGAAACCACGTCCTGGCCGAGGTCGTCGACTGCGCGAGCTTGCGCAGCATCATGATGGCGGGGAAGATCAGCAATGCGCTGAGGGCGAACATGAACGACACGTAGAACGACGCCGGGCTGCTCAGGTACCACCCCAGCGGCCAGCGCTTGAGATGATCGGGCAGCGAGCCGAGTTCCGGGGGCACGTACGATGGGTCGCCCAGCACCACGCGCAGCGCGAGGAACGGGTGGATGCCGGTGAACCAGCTGATGTTCGACGGCGTCTGCGGGTTGACCTGCCGGCCCGGCACCTGGAAGAACGGCAGCGTGTCGAGCAGGTACAGCCCGACGAGATAGATGACGACGAACATGTAGAAGCTGAAGATCGTCCGGCGCGTGCCGACCTTGAACGTCGCGATCGCCATCGCCAGCGCGCCGGTGACGAACGCGGTGGCGGCGGAGATGGCGAACGACATCACGATGCTTTGAATTGCCACGCCGCCGAAGATCTGCGTGATCGAGAAGATCGGGATGCCGCTGATGAGCAGCGCGATGACGAAGAAGATGCGCGACAGCAGCGAGCCTAAAACGATCTGCCCGTTGGAGAGCGGGGTGGCGAGGAGGATGTCGTAGGTCTGGCTGTCCCTCTCCTGCGTGATCGCGCCGGCGGTGAAGATCGGCGCGAGCAGGGCGACAAGCCCGAGCTGGAGATAGCTCATCTGCTGAAAAATGCCGGCCGATGTCTTCGCCAGATCCCCCAGCGTGGCGCCACCGGTGCCGGAACTGACGAGGGAGAAGATGACGAGGACGATCAGCAGCCCGAGGTAGCCGCAGCGAATGAACAGATCGCGACGGCGCCGGCCCGCTGCTTCGACGACGCGCAGCAGGATGGGGTTCGCGGGGATGAGGCGCCAGAAGTAGTTTCCGAATCCGAGCATGGTGTTCCGTTACGATCGATCTGGATCAGCCCAACCCTTGGGATTGCGAGCTGTGTGATAGATGGCAAGAACCCGCACGCGCTGATTCAGGATCTCGAAATAGACGCGGTAAGGGAATCGCTCGCATCGTGTCGCGCGGGCGCCGTCCTCCACTTCAGGATGACCTTCCGGCCGTTCTCTTGCGGTCCTGACAGCCGCGAGCACCTCGTCGATAAACCGGTTTCCCAAATCGATGCGCTGCCGATCGTACCACTCGCGCGCATTCGCGATATCGCGCCAAGCGCCGGTCGGTGAGCTCGTATGGGAGCATCAAGTCCGGTTCCTGAGCCGCGCGAATGCCTCATCGCCATCAATCAAGACGGCGCGGCCGGATCGCGATTCCTCGATTCGACGACGTAGATCCTCCCGCTGCGGGGGCGTCAATTCCACGTCGGCCAATACGTTGCCTTCTTCCATCTGAAGCAGTTCGTCGACGAGCTCCCATCGCTCGCGCGGCGAGAGCTTCTGAGCTTCGTGGATCAGAGCATGCACAGTCATCTCAGCACCTTTCGTCTCACTGCGCTATCCCCTTCGTCAGCCGCATGAACGCCGTCTCCTGAAACCACTTGCGAAACGTAACACGAGTGTTCTTCATCCGTTCAGGAGCTCGATGAATCGTTCTTTGGTGATTCCTGCTTCGCGGATAAGTGATCGCAGGGTTCCTTTGCGATTTCACGATGATCGGGCACCGTCAGACGCCTCTGGGTCGAATGTCGAAGGATCATGTGGCTGCTCGTCTGATGATCAATCACGTATCCCATCCGCTCGAAGGCGGCCACCGCGTCTCTACCGGAGCATACCGGGAGTCGACTCACGTATCGACCTCGACGAGTTCTTCGGTAATGGGCGGAGGCACTGCTTCGCCGTGCTTTTCAAGGCTAGCGATGTAACCTTGAATTGCGTCTTTGATGTTCGCGATCGCCTCCTCGCGCGTCCTGCCTTGGGAGATGCAGCCAGGCAGCGTCGGGCACTCCGAGACAAAAACTCCGTCCTCGTCGGGTTCGATCAGAATTCTGAATTTCATCACTGCACCATCCCCTTCGTCAGCCGCATGAACGCCGTCTCCAGGTTCACTTCCTCTTCCTTCAGCATCGTCAGCTTGAACCCATTCTGGATTAAACGCTGCGGGACGAAGCTGTAGTCTTCGATGCCTGTCCTGATCGACACCTCTAAAAAGCCGTTGTTGGCGGTCACCGTCTCGATATTCGGATCCTGGCTGAGCAAAGCGGCGGCCATCTGCTGGTTGTGGGCGACGCCGACGTGCAGCATCACGCCCGTGCGGGCGCGCTTGACGATGTCGGTCCAGGGGCCGGAGTAAATCAGCTCGCCCTGCTCGATGATGCCGACGGTGTTACATAGATCCTGCAATTCCGGAAGGATGTGCGAGCTGATGAGGATCGTCTTGCCCATCCGGCGCAGCTCTTTTAATAGCTCGCGCATCTCGATGCGCGCCCGCGGGTCAAGGTTGCCGGCGGGTTCGTCGAGCAGCAGCACCTTCGGGTCGTGCACGAGCACACGCGCGATGCTCAATCGCTGCTTCATGCCCCGACTGAGACCGTCGACCGGCGCGTCCTTCTTATACGACAGGTCCGTCAGCTCGAGCACGTCATTGACAATCTTCGTCCGCGCGACGCCGTTGATGTTATACGCCGCGGCGAAGAACTCCATGTACTCCTGGACGACCATGTCCTCGTACGCGCCGAAGTAGTCGGGAACGTAACCGATCATCGGACGGATCTGCCGCGACTGATAACCTACGACATAATCGCACACGCGCGCCTCGCCCCACGTGGGCTGGAGCAGCGTGGCGAGGATTTTGATCGTCGTCGTCTTGCCGGCGCCGTTGGGGCCGATGAAGCCGAAGCAGTCACCCTCGTTGATCTCGAGGTTGAGGTTCGACAGCGCGACCAGCGTCCCGTAACGCTTGGTGAGGTTGACGGTCTTGATCATCACGGCCATCGATGCACTCTCCGGGAAGCTACGCGTTACTCCAGGGGATTCAGAAGCGTCGGGTTCGTCACGTTGCTCGGCTGGGGTGCGTTTGCCCGTTCTACATCGGCGTCGGCGGGGGGTTCAGGTTCCTCGATGTCGCTCAATGCCGAGCTATGCTCCAGCGGCAGGACGAACTGGTAGAACGTCGTGCCGTTGCCGCCGACCTTGTCCCCCTCGACATCGAGCGGGATGGGAATCGGCGTGTTGCGCGCTTCGGCCAGGACGACAAGCTCACCGGCGCCGAGCACGTGGCCGAGGTCGAGCTGGCGCTGCCCGCGGCGCAGAACCTCGACGCGCTGCGGGTTGCGCAAGGGAGGCAGGCGCGAGTAGAAGCTGAGCATCGGGAACGACTTCTTCACGTCGCGGTCGTAGTCGTTCAGCGTGTCAGCGCCGAGCCCGCTGTTACGGATGCCCTCATACCAGTAGCCGGGCCACCCTTCGCTGTCGCTGTGAAGCGTTCCCCATACCTTCTCATTGCGCTCCGGCGAGCCAAATTGATTGCCGGCGACATTGCTGAGCAGCGCGCGCGTGGCGACGACTTTGGCGGCGCGCAGCTCCTGCGTGAGATCGAGCGACACGCCCGCGTCCCAGCTCGGAAGGTAAAGAACGATGTCCCGGCCCTCAAAGAACGTCGGGTGGTGAAACGCGATGTAGACGTTGCGAAGCTGCCTGCCAGCGCCGTTCGTGAGCGTGCCCTGAATGTATCCCTGTTCCGGCGGGACGACCTTGCCGGACCCTTCGACGACGGAGTTGATGATGCCCGTCCACTGTGCCTGCATCTGTCGCATCGTGCTGCGGTAGGGAAACGCCACCGAGACCGGCTCGCCCGAACCGCTCTGGTGCACGGGGACGTTGTAGTTCATGAACGAGAGGAACGAGTTGTCCTCCGGCACGTGCCGCGGGTGCGCCGCCATGGCGGTGATGTAGCTGTCGCCGGCGGGGTCGGTGTCGCGCAGCGTGATCTCCTGCGCGCCGTCGCGCGGGATGTACAGGCCGAAGCGGCTGAAGACGACCGCGCTTTCGCCGGCGGCTTTGCGGACGATGCTCACGTGCGCCAGTTCCGGATCCCCGCGCACGACAAGCTGCACGACGAGCACGGTGACGGCCGTCGCCACGATCGCCGCCCCGGCGAACGTGAACCAGCTCAGATAGGCCCGCGCCTTGGCGGCGAGGTACAGGTACAGCCCGGGCCCCGCGATCAGCCAGTAGACCACGAAGAAAATGATCGCCAACCCGACGAATGCACGGCTCTTGGACTCCAGCGCGGCGCCGGACATCATCGACGGGTACAGGTCCACCCCCGACCCTCCGTCCCACGGGCGTTTCTGTTCATCGGTTGTGTTGTTCTGAATCACCAGCGGCGCATCATTCCACCCAAGCACGCGATTCCAGACGTTTGGCCAGCCGAGCGTCGCGCTGCGGACAATCGCGGGGTCGCCAAGATCCTGCGCGACCCACGTGACGGAGCCAAGGCCGTAGCTCATGCGCGCGAGGTAGGGGGTGCGGTCGTTTTTGTTCGTCGGATCCCACTCGATCCACTCCTCGACAATCGTGCCGGGTTTGGCTTCGGCTCGGGCGACGCGGAACGGGCCGGTGGATCGCCACGCGGACTGAATCGCTTTGACAAGCGGCTGGGCATCGGCGATCTGCCCCGGCTCGGGCAGGGCGAGCTGCGCCAGCGGGGCGAGGGTCTTGCGGTCCTCGACCGAGTTCACGATGACCGGAAGCATGTCGCCCCACGGGAGGCTGCGGTCGCGCTCGGGGGGCTGGCAGATGATCAGCCGTCCCCCGCTGCCCACCCACCGCCGGATCGCGCGCATGCGGCGTTCGCCGGTCGGGCTGGTCGGGTCGGGGGCTTCGGCATTCGTCCAGATGATCGCGTCGACCGCCTCATACCCGCGCGCGTCTTCCGGGAGGTCGCGCGATTGGAGCGGGACCATCACCACGTTCTCAAGCAGCCCGGCGGCCTTCTCGTACTCGCTCCAAATGAGTTTGCTGCGCCCGTCGCCGACCGCGAGGATCAGCTTCGTCCCGCGCGGATTGGCCCAGATATTGTTCGCGGTGGACGGTTCGAGGTTGATGATCGACGAGGTGATGGGCAGCTTCATCAGCTGCTTTCCGTCGGCGTCGGCCAAGTGCACGCGGAGCTGGCCTTCGAGTTCCTGGCGCGTGCCGCCGCGGTTGACGTCGTACAACCCGCCGTGCGTCGGCTGGGGGATGAAGTACATCCAGAACCGCTGGGGCTCGGATTGGCCGTCGTCGGAGCCGGTGAGCGTGATCTCCTGAACGAACGTCGGCTCGTCGCCGTCGAGGTCTTCCTGGATGACGTGGATCTGATACGTCCCGCTCTTCTCGGGCAGGATGCGGACGACCATCGGCGTCCATGCGTCGGGGCGGTAGTGGTTGTTAAACCCGATGCTCTCCACCTCGGCCTTGATCTGGGCCGAAGCAGACGCAGTCATGATGAGGATCAGCAACCCCGCGAGGAGACGACGCATCGTGGACTGAATGTACGTCTGGGGGTGCGATGGGACAAGGGGTTGGGGTCGCGCGAGGTCGCGCGTGGGTCGGAGGTCGTGGGTTGTTGGCGAGCGATGTCGTGCGCACGGCATAATCTTCCCGACCCACAACTCACTACCCACCACTTACGACGCTACGACGCTACTTATGTCCCTCCGGGCGCTCCTCACCCAGATACTTCCGCGCCACCGCGGACGCGAGGTCTACGTCGTTGATGTTCGCCAGCGTGCACAGCCAGGCGATGACGTCCGCGAACTCTTCTTCCAGGTTGGCCCGGTCGTCGTTGCGCGCCAGCGCGCGGGCGAGCTCCCCGATCTCTTCGGAGAAGTGCAGCCACGTGCCTGGCGTCCCGCGGGCGCGGTCGTGCTTTTCATAGCGGTCGGCGATGTGCTTTTGGAAAGCGGCGAAGGTGAGCGGGTCCGGTGTGGATTCGGGCATCACCGCATCGTAACGGGTCGAACCGCCTTCGCTACCCGCGTGGCGCCGAGTTGCCCCCAGCCGCTGCCATGCTGGCAGTCCATGCGGTTGCCGTGCGTTCTTTGGCAGCTTTCGCCCTGCGCTTGTAAAACATAAGATGTTTTCAGTGCTAAACTTACATCAAATCGATCCCCGGCACACCCGTTGTTAATGGTTCCGCGCAGCACGCGCCGCGGTAAGCCCATGGTCCAAACCGAACGATCCAACCGATTGACGGTCCTCCTGGCCAACGAGCAGGAAGGATGGCATCAGACCATCCGTGGCCTGCTCGAACCGCAGGGCGTCCAGACGATCTCGGCCCGGAGCGGGCGCGAGGCGCTGGATCTGATCGAGACCCGGCCCGTTCACGTGGCGGTGCTGGACCAGGCGATGCCGCAGTTGGGGGGGTTGCAGGTCGTCAAGCTGATGCGCGAACGGAAGAACGCCCCTCCGGCCATTCTTCTCGCCAATCAGATGACGAACAACCTGCTCCGCGAAGCGCTGTCGATGCAGGTGTTCACCGTGCTCGGAAAGCCGGTGGACCTCAACGTCCTGCTCGACGCGCTGGCGAGAGTGCTGCGGCGCTACCACGAGAGCCGGTGGCCGCAGGAACAATAGAAAGTGGTTGTTGGTCACTTGTCACTGGTCACTTGTCAAAGAAAAAGGTGGCCGGTTCTTCTCCCTGACAAGTGACCAGTGACGAGTGACCAGTGACCTGTTTTTCGCAAGGAGATCGTAACATGGCCAAGCTTCGCCCCCTCGGTGACAAGATCCTCGTCAAGCGCGTCGAGGCCGAGTCCAAGACCAAGAGCGGCATCGTGCTGCCCGACAGCGCCAAGGAAAAGCCCAAGCGCGGGAAGATTCTGTCCGTCGGTGACGGCAAGCGCCTCGACAACGGGGAGCGCGCCCCCTTCAGCGTCAAGAAGGGCGACGAAGTCCTCTTCACCAGCTACGCCGGCACGGAAATCAAGCTCGACGGGGAAGAGCTGATGATCATGAGCGAGGACGACATCCTCGCCGTCGTCGAATAAAGAGGATTTGAACCACGGAGCACACGGAGAGCACGGAGAAGGACACAAAGAGATTTCAGTCTTTGTTTTCTCATCAGTGTTTTTCTCTGTGTTCTCTGTGATCTCTGTGGTTAACCCGCATTTGATTCAGGAGAGAACACAATGGCAGCCAAAAGAATCGCATTTGATCAGGAGGCCCGCGAGGCCATCCGCCGCGGGGTATCGAAGCTCGCGCGCGCGGTGAAAGTGACGCTCGGCCCGTCGGGGCGCAACGTCGTGCTCGAGAAATCCTTCGGCTCACCGACCGTCACCAAGGACGGGGTGACCGTCGCCAAGGAGATCGAACTCGAAGATTCGTATGAGAACAGGGGCGCGCAGATGGTGACGGAAGTCGCCAGCAAGACCAGCACGGTCGCTGGCGACGGCACGACCACCGCCACCGTGTACGCCGAGGCCATCTTCAGCGAAGGGTTGAAGAACGTCGCCAGCGGCGCCAACGCGACGCAGATCCAGCGCGGCATCAACCTCGCCGTCGAGGCGATCGTTGAAGAGCTGGCGCGGATGAGCAAGAAGGTCACCAGCTCGAAGGAAGTCGCCCAGGTCGGCGCGTCATCGGCCAACCAGGACCAGCAGATCGGGCAGATGATCGCCGACGCGATGGACAAGGTCGGTAAGGACGGCGTCATCACCGTCGAAGAGGGCAAGAGCCTGGACACGAACATCTAGCTGGTCGAATGCATGCAGTTCGACAAGGGTTACCTCAGCCCGCACTTCGTCACCAACCCGCAGACGATGACGGCCGAGCTGGACGACTGCTACATCCTCATTCATGAAAAGAAGATCAGCAGCGCCCGCGACCTCGTCCCGGTGCTCTCCAAGGCGGCCGAGCAGGGCAAGCCGATGCTGATCATCAGCGAAGACCTCGAAGGCGAAGCCCTCGCGACCCTCGTCGTGAACAAGCTCCGCGGGACGCTCAAGGTCGCGGCCGTCAAGGCGCCGGGCTTCGGCGATCGCCGAAAGGCGATGCTCGAAGACATCGCGATCGTCACCGGCGGGCAGGCGATTTTCGAAGAGCTTGGCATCAAGCTCGAGAACGTCGAAATCTCCCAGCTCGGCCGGGCCAAGAAAATCCGCATCGACAAGGACAACACGACGATCATCGAAGGCGCCGGCGACGAGAAGGCCATCAAGGGGCGCATCGCGCAGCTCAAGAACGAGATCGACACGACGACCAGCGACTACGACCGCGAGAAGCTCCAGGAGCGGCTCGCGAAGCTGTCGGGCGGCGTGGCGCAGATCCTCGTCGGCGCGGCCACGGAAGTCGCGATGAAGGAGAAGAAGGCCCGCGTCGAGGACGCACTGCACGCCTGCCGCGCCGCCGTTGAAGAAGGCATCCTCCCCGGCGGGGGCGTCGCGGTCATCCGCGCCGCGGCCAAGGTGCTGGAAGGCGTCAAGAAGCGCGCCAACAGCGAGGACCAGTCGGTCGGCATCGAAATCGTCCGACGGGCGATCGAAGCCCCGATCAAGCAGATCGTCGAAAACGCCGGCGGCGACGGCAGCGTCGTGGCGCAGAAGGTCAAGGAATCGAAGGACGTCAACTTCGGCTACAACGCCCTCACGCACGAGTACGGCGACATGCTGAAGATGGGCGTCATCGTCCCGACCAAGGTCGAGCGCACCGCGCTTCAGAACGCCGCGAGCATCTCCGGTCTGCTGCTCACGACCGATGCGATCATCAGCGAGGTCAAGGAAGACAAGCCCGAACCCGCCGGTGCGCCCGGAGGTGGGATGGGTGGGATGTACTAACTCCCGCTGCACGAATCAAAAATATCTTCACGAGAGCCCAGGGCGTTCGCACCCTGGGCTCTTTTCGTTTCCGTCCGATAATTACTCACCAGCAATCGAATCGCGCCTTTGGTTCCTTCTCCCGGTACGAGAATAGCGCCTCGTCCCCAGCACGACCTCAAGATGACCGATAGATGACCTATGCCTCGTCGCTGGTGGGTCGCGCCAATCGCGTTATACGTTGCAGCCATTGCGCTGCTGGTCGTCGCGTTTCTTCTTGCGGAGAGACAAGGCGTCCCCTTCGTCCGGCTCACCGCCGATGCGGCGATCGCGTACACCGACGATGCGCCGTTCTACGGCGGGTACCTATCGAGCTTCGGAATGCTCTTCTGGTCCACCGCGGCGGGCATCTGCCTGTTCACCGCGTGCACGCTCGCGCCATCGACCGACGCGCGCCGCGAAACGCGCGGGTTTCTCGCGACGCTCGGGCTGCTAACCGCCATCCTCCTCGTCGACGACTTATTCATGGTCCACGAGGCCATTTACCAGCTCACCGGCAGGAGCCAGAAACGCGTCGTCCTCATCCAGGGAATGGTGCTCGCATGGATGCTGTGGCGATACCGCGCCACCATCCACCGGTCGACGAACTGGATGCTGCTCGGCTCGGCGATGGGAATGTTCGCCGGCTCGCTCGCGGTTGACTTCGACGCGGTTGCGCTGCCAGAGCGGTTCCACCATTTCTTCGAGGACGGACTTAAGCTGATGGGGCTTTTCGGGTGGTGGGGCTACGCCGTCAGTTGCAGCGCCGCAGCCGTGCGGCTCCCGGCCGGGGAGCATAACCTCCCACCGCTCCCCCTCATCGCGCCTCAGCAGCCCGAGCGAGTCGCGTACGTTGACGTGCCGTAGCGGGTCGTCGGCGTACATCGCGTTCACGCCTGCCTCGCGCGCCCGTTATGAAAGCGTGTTGGGGACAAAATCAACGCCGGGATATTGATATGTTGACGTGAATTGACGACTGCTGTCGACAAACGTCCGTTTGTTGGCATATTCTCCGGCATGGCAAGTCACTTCGTGTCCCTTACGTCATCGGGGCTTCCGATTCGTCGTCGCGCGTTGTTGAAGTCGATTTCCGCCGCGGGACTGGGTTTTGCGATCGGTTCATCGCCGGCGGGTAGTTCGGCGCAAACGAAGCCCGCGGCAAGCGTGTCCGGCGGGACGCGCAAGCGATACGCGATCGTCGGCACCGGCGTGCGCAGCGGCATGTACCAAGGCGCGATCGAAGGCTCGTACAAAGACCACGCCGAACTCGTCGGGTTCTGCGACAGCAACCCCGGCCGTCTCGCCCTCGCGCAGCGCAAGTCTGAGGGCCGCAAGGCCAAGCCCCCGCGGGCTTACGCGCCGGGGGACTTCGAGAAGATGCTCAAGGAGCAGAAGGTCGACACCGTCATCGTCACCACGATGGACTCGACCCACCACGAGTACATCGTCCGCGCCATGAACGCCGGCTGCGACGCCATCACCGAAAAGCCCATGACGACGACCGCCGAGAAAGCGCAGGAGATCCTCGACGCCAAGGCCAGGACCGGCAGGGACTGCCGCGTCACCTTCAACTACCGCTACTCCCCGCCGCGCACGCAGGTGAAGGACATCCTCCTGTCCGGGGAGATCGGCGATTTGCTCTCCGTCGACTTCCACTGGTTGCTCAACACCCACCACGGCGCCGACTACTTCCGCCGCTGGCACGCGACGAAGAAGAACTCCGGCGGGCTGATGATCCACAAGGCCACGCACCACTTCGACCTCGTCAACTGGTGGATCGCCGGGATGCCCACCGAAGTCTTCGCCACCGGCAAACGCGAGTTTTACACCCCGACGATGGCCAAGCGCATGGGGTTGCAAGGCGCGCATGACCGCTGCCTCACCTGCCCGGAAAAGGAAGAGTGCGGGTTCTACCTGGACCTGGCGGGGAACAAGGAGTTGAAGGAACTTTACCTCGACAACGAGAAGCACGACGGCTACCACCGCGACCAGTGCGTCTGGCGGCAAGCTCCCGACGATCACAACATCGAGGACACGATGAACGTCCTCGTGAAGTATGACAACGCCGTCACGCTCGCCTACTCGTTGAACGCGTTCAACGCCTGGGAGGGCTACACGATCGCCTTTAACGGGACGAAGGGGCGTCTCGAGCACAGCGACGTCGAGCGGGTGTACGACGGCTCTGACGATGAACAAGGCGGGGTCATGGAAGAGGGCGTGACGACCACCGTCATCCCGATCCGCGGCCCGGCGAAGCGGATCGAGCCTTGGACCGGCCGGGGCGGCCATGGCGGGGGCGACACGGTCCTGCTCGACGACCTGTTCCTCCCCAACCCGCCCGCCGACAAGTACCTCCGCGCCGCCGACGAGCGCGCCGGCGCCGCGTCGATCCTCATCGGCGTGGCCGCGAACCAGTGCTTCGAGACGGGGCAGAAAATTGTGATCAACGACCTGGTGACGGGGTTGAAGAAGCCCGACTACGCGCCGATGCCGTCGAAAGACGCCCCGGTTCCCATGCCAGGGATCGGATAAAGTGAAAGCCGCCACACCTTGCTTGAAGGTCCGGCGGCTTCTGCATTGTCGAATTCCGCGACCGCTTTTGCCTACTCCGCGTCCAGCGCTTCCTTGAAATCCCGCTCCTGCCGCAACCCGACGAACTTCTGCGCGACCTGGCCGTTCTTAAACAGGATCACCGTCGGGATCGCGCTGATGCTGTACTTGATCGAGATGTCGCGGTTGGCGTCGGTGTCGACCTTGCCGACCTTGACCTTGCCGGCGTAGTCCTTGGCGATCTTCTCGATCGTGGGCGTGAGCATCCGGCAGGGCATGCACCACTCTGCCCAGAAGTCGACCAGCACGGGGACTTCCGATTGCAGAACCTCGGCCTCGAAGTTCCCATCGGTGAATTCCTTGATATTTTCACTGGCCATTATTGCTCCTTAAGCAAGCTTCCTCCACCCTCACCATTGAATCATAGAAGTGATGAAATGGACCGTCAACGCGAGTAAAAACGTGACAAGTTGGGGGGTGACAAGATGACAAGATGAATTTCACCCCCTCATCTTGTCATCCCCTCATCCTCTCACGCCTTGCCGCGGCGGCGAGTTCGGCTTTGACCTGGAGCATGTTGAGCACGGCGACGAGCAGGAGGAACAGACCGCTCCCGCAGAGGGTGGCCGAGAGGGGGATCGACATGTCGGCGAAGATCGATTCGGCGCCGCCCAGCCAGCGGAGTGAGCCGATGCCGATCAGCAGCACGCCGCAGGTGAGCAGGATCGGGATGACCGTGCGCCGCCAGACGAGGCTCTTGAGGATGGGCACGGTTCCCGTGGGCGACTTCGTCGCCGGCGCGCGGTACGCGAAGACCTCTGGCTCGGGTGCGGGGACGTTGACCGCGACGTCGTCGTCATCGTTGACGACTTCCGACGTCGGGTCGTAATGCGACTGGACGAGCGCCGCCTCCTCGTCGCTCCACGCCGTCGACGGGGGCGCTTGCGGGCGATCGGGACGATCCGGCCGCTGCGGCTGAGCGGGTTTCGCGCGCTCGTCGTCGCGTTTCCGGTCGTCGCTGCGGTCGCCGATGCTCATGAAAAACCGCACCTTTCGCGAGAACCGTCCCAGCTTGCCGGGCTTATCGGACGTCGGCAAAAACTTCGCTGTTGCGAACGATCCCCGCGTTGTTTGATTCCCGATGCGCTGACTATAGTGCGCCCGAATGGTCCGGCCAAACGGTCCCACGCGCGTTCGCCCTCCGTCCGTAGCCGGC
>JBBSLV010000014.1:0-18220 GCA_038233535.1 Tepidisphaerales bacterium
CGGACATCACGGCCCGCTACCCCGGTGTGCTGTCGACCGAGCGGATCGTGTTCGTCAAAGGCAAGGTGGACAGGAAGCGCGAGACGCCGTCGCTCATGGTCAACGACGTGCTGCCCGTCGAGGTGGCCGTCGAAAGACTGACGACGAACATCGGCGTAAAGCTCGATCGCACGCGCCACCCCGCCGACGTCCTGCCGCAGCTGGCGGCCGTGCTGGCGAACCATCCGGGCAAGAAGGATTTCTTCATCCAGGTCGCGACGCACGACGGCAAAAAGGTCTCGATGCGAATCGCCGGCGAGCGCGGCGTGCGCATCACCAGGGATTTTCTCGACGATCTCCAACACCTCCTCGGCAGCGATAGCTTAATGCTCGCCGGCGAAGGCTCCCGGCGCGTCAAGCGCTTGCAGCAACAGGCCCTGTTCAAAGAGGAGCAGGCGGCGGATGACATCGACACCTCGACGACCATCGAAGCGGAAATTGCCGATTATGTGCCGTCCGGCGGGGACGACATCACGGATTGAGTGCGCGTCGATTTAGCGGCCCCGCTTGCGGGGCACGATTCAAGCGTCGGCAGTGACGAGGACCGTGAATGAGAGCGGCGGGACGCTCACGCGCAGGCGGCCGGAGGAAAGCGCGGGCGGATCGAGTTGTTCCGTCACGACCACGTCGGGGGTCGCGAACGAGTTCGACGCCTTGGGATCGATGCCCGCGAGTTGCCGCATCGTCGCCACGCGCGCCGGCAGATGCCCCTGCCACGCGATTTCGACAGGCAAGGATCGGGATGTGCTGCAATTGACGAGAAAGACCGCCCCCTTCCCCGTCGCCGGGTCGAACGTCGCGGACACGTCGAGCACCGGCACGTCGCCGAAGCGCTTTGTGTCATAGCGCGGGCAGGTCACCCGCGCGTCAAGTGACCACCCCTTCGCGTGGCGCGAGACCAGCTCGAACGGGTAGTACGTGCTCTGCTTCAGCAGCCCGTCGCGCGTGGTGAGGATCGGCGAAATCGTGTTCACGACCTGCGCGAGGCAAGCGATCTTCAGCACGTCGCACCTGCGCAGAAAGACTGAGAGCCACTGCGCGACGACGAGCGCATCCTCCAGGTTATAAACCTCTTCGCTGAGGTGCGGCGCTTCCGTCCACCCGCCCTGCCCGCTGCGGTCCTTGTACCAGACGTTCCACTCGTCCCACGCCAGGTGGATGTCGTGCTTCGACCGAAGCTTCGCCTTCACGTACCGCAGCGTCGCCGCCAGCGTGTCGACGTGCGACTCGAACTCCGCCGCATAGCCTAGATAGCTCGGCGTGTTGTTCTCATAGTTCGTCGCATAGCTGTGCATCGACAGGAAATCGCTCTGCTCCCAGGCGATCTCCAGCGCGACGCGATCCCACTCGGGATAGGTGCTCATGCCGCTCCCGGATGAGCCGCAGAGGATCGTTTTGATCGACGGATCCTGCCGTCGCATGAGCTTCGCAGCCTCGCGCGCTTTGAGCCCGTACTGCTCGGCCGAGAGCGCCCCGATCTGCCACGGACCGTCCATTTCATTGCCGAGGCACCAGTATTTTACGCCCCAGGGTTCGCGCCGGCCGTGCTTGGCGCGCAGATCCGCCAGCTCGGTTCCGACCGGCGCGTTGCAATATTCGACGAGGTCGGCGGCGTCGCGAATCGACCCGGTGCCGAAGTTCAACCCCAGCATGGGCTGCGCGCTAAGCCGGGTGCAGTAGTCGAGGAATTCGTCGGTGCCGAACTGGTTCGTCTCGATCTGCTGCCACGCCAGCTCACGCCGGCGCGGGCGCTGTTCGCGCGGGCCGATGCCGTCTCGCCAGTTGTAGTTGCTGACGAAGTTCCCGCCGGGATAACGCAGGACGGTCAGGTTCAAGTTCTTCAGCGCCGCCAGCACGTCGGTTCGGTGGCCGTGTTCGTCGGCGTGAGGGGAGTGCGGGTCATGGATGCCTTGGTAGATGCACCGCCCCATGTGCTCGGCAAATCCGCCGAACAGCAGCGGCGAGATCTCGCCGATCGTGCGGTGGGTGTCGATCGTGATCTGCGCGGCGAATAGGTCTCCCATGGACCGGGCACTATACCGCGCGCTTCACGCCGAGGTCATCAGCACATCGGGAGTGAGACGACCCCGTGGCGATAAGAACTACATGTCCACGTCCCCCGTTCGGCACCCGCCTTGCGAGGGTGAAGAATGCGGGCCGCCGCACCGTCCGGAAAGGCGGGATCGGCGCGACGATGTGATCGCGACTGCGACGGCTCGACCTAGCCACGGAGCGCACCATGACACGGATGAATGAAGGGCTGGACATTTCGTCGCGCGGCTACGCGCGCGGCGGCAGTGATGTGGACGCAGGACAGCAGCAGCAGTCCCAGCAACAGCAGGCCCAGGCGCAAGCGATCAATGTGGGCGACACCGAGCGACAGGTATCCGTCGCGGCCGGTTCCATCCTCACTATTCTGGGACTGAAGCACGGCGGGTTCGGGGGGCTGGTCGCGGCAGCGCTGGGCGGCGGGCTCCTCTACCGCGGGGCCACGGGCTCCTGCCCGGCATACTCGGCGCTCGACGTCAACACCGCGGACGATAACACCTCCGACGATTCCCAGCATAAGCACGGCATTCACATCGAGCAGGCGTTCCTCATCAATCGCTCGCCCGAAGACCTGTTCGCGTTCTGGCGCGACTTCAAAAACCTCCCGCGGATCATGACTCACCTGGAGCGCGTTGACGTCATCGACGACCGCCGCTCGCACTGGGTCGCCCGCTTCCCGAACTTCGGGGGCAAGCAGCTCGAATGGGATGCGGAAATCACGTCCGAGGAGCCGAATGCGATGATCGGTTGGCGGTCGCTGGAGAGTGCCGACGTGCAAAACAGCGGCGCCGTCCGTTTCGCCCCGGCCATGGGCGACCGCGGCACCGAGGTCCACGTGTTCATGGACTACATCCCCCCCGCCGGCACGTTGGGAAACTGGATCGCCAAGCTGTTCGGCGAGAACCCGTCGCGCGTGATCCGCGAAGATCTGCGGAACTTCAAGCGCATCATGGAGATGGGCGAGATCCTCACGACCAATGGTCAACCCAAAGGCACCTGCACCGGCCAGGGCGAACGGCAAACCGAATCGGATCGGAGGCCCCTGTTCGCATAGCGCAGCGGTCACAGGATTCACCACGGAGCACACCAGGACACGGAGAACTTCAATGGGTTTGCTCATTTTCTCCGTGCACTCCGTGTGCTCCGTGGTGAGCATCGCGTTTTGATAGGAACTCGAAACCAAAAGCGTCCGCCCCCGGAAGGAACCCAATCATGATGAAGGCATTAATCTGGTGCGCCCCGTACAAGGTGGCCGTCGAGCGCGTCCCTGAACCGAAAATTCTCAACAAGCGCGACGCCATCGTCCGCATAACCTCCACCTGCATCTGCGGCTCCGATTTACACCTCGTCGACGGATTCATCCCGTTCATGAAGCCCGGGGACATCATCGGGCATGAGCCGATGGGCATCGTCGAGGAGGTCGGTCCCGACGTCGACAAGAGCAAGGTGAAAGTCGGCGCCCGGGTGATCGTGCCGTTCACCATGGGATGCGGGCAATGCTTCTTCTGCAAGCGCGCGCTGTGGAGCTGCTGCGACAACACGAATCCCAAGCCGTACCTCGGCGAAGAAATGTTCGGCTATCACACGTCGGGCATGTTCGGGTATTCCGCCCTCACCGGCGGGTATGCCGGGGCGCAGGCGGAATTCCTCCGCGTTCCGCTGGCGGACGTGAACTGCCAGGTCATGCCCGACGACCTTGACGACCACAAGATCGTGTTCCTCTCCGACATCTACCCCACCGGCTTCATGGCCGCCGAGCAGTGCAACATTCAGCCGGATGACACGGTCGCCGTATGGGGCTGCGGGCCGGTCGGTCAATTCACCATCCGCAGCGCGATGATGCTCAACGCGGGCAGGGTGATTGCGATCGACAACGGGCAGATGGTCCCCGAGCGGCTCCAGATGGCCCGCGACGGGGGCGCGATCACGATCGACAACACCACTGATGACGTCTACGAGCGCCTCCTCGACCTCACCGGCGGCATCGGCCCGGACATCTGCATCGACGCCGTCGGCATGGAAGCGCACGGCACCAACCCCGTCGAGCACGCCTATGACAAGGCCAAGACGTGGGTCTTCGGCGAGAGCGAGCGCCCGGCCGTGATCCGCCAGGCCATCGAGTGCTGCCGCAAGGCGGGCACGGTCTCGATCCCAGGCGTCTATGGCGGGCTCTCGGACAAGATCCCCATCGGCGCCATGATGAACAAGGGACTTACGATCAAGACCGGCCAGACGCACGTGCACGCGTACGTCCCCCGGCTGCTCGGCTACATCCGCGAGGGCAAGATCGACCCCAGCTTCGTCGTCACCCACCGCATGCCTCTCAGCGAAGCGGTGCACGGGTACGACATCTTCCGCGAGAAAAAGGACGGCTGCATCAAGATCGTGCTCGACCCGGCGGCGTAGGAGCGAAAAGCACAACACAAGGACCTCGGATCTGGCGCAACAAGGATCTCTCGCAACAAGTATCTCGCGCAGCAGGCGCGAAAACGCAAGCAACGTGTGCGCATCCGTCTGGAAATGGAGCCGACCAGGATCGAACTGGCAACCCCCGCGTTGCAAACGCGGTGCTCTCCCAATTGAGCTACGGCCCCGGTGTCGGGGGGACACCAATATAGGCCCCCCAAGCCGCGGGGACAATCGCCGGGAGTGAGGCGCGCTAGTACTTCCGGTTCGGCAGCGCTTCCTTCGCCTGTTCCTGCGTGAACACGCCTTCCTCGACCTGGATGTGTTTCGGCACCGTCTCGCCGGCGATGATTTTTTCGACGGCATCGAAAATCTGCGGGCCGATCAGCGGGTTGCATTCGACGGTGCAGTTCAGCTTCCCCGCCGCCATCGCCTCGAACGCGGCGCGCACGCCGTCGACCGACACGATCACGATGTCGGTACCGGGTTTTTTGCCGGCTTCCTCGATCGCCTGAATGGCGCCGATCGCCATGTCGTCGTTGTGCGCGTACAGGGCGTTGACGTCCTTCCCCGCCGGCGTCTTGAGAAACGCCTCCATGACCTTCTTCCCGTCGGCCCGCTTGAAGTCGCCCGTCTGCGACAGGACGATCTTCATGTCCGGGTGCTTGGCGATGACTTCTTCAAACCCCTTCTTGCGGTCGTTGGCCGGGTCGCTGCCGGTGGTGCCCTGGAGTTCGGCGATGTTTGCCTTGCCGTTCATTTTCTTCACGAGATAGGTTGCAGCGCGCCGGCCTTCCTCGATGAAGTCGGAGCCGATGAACGTGACGTAGAGCGACTCATCATCGGTGGCGACGCGCCGGTCGGAGAGGATGACCGGGATGCCGGCGGCCTTGGCCTCTTTCAGAACGGGCTCGAAGCCGGTCGTGACGACCGGCGCGAGCAGGATGGCGTCGACCCGCTGCGCGATGAACCCGCGCACGGCGGCGATCTGGTTCTCCTGCTTGCCCTGGGCATCGCTGAAGCGCAGGTCGATGCCGCGCTTCTCGGCTTCGGATTTGACGGAATCGGTGTTGGCTGTGCGCCACGCGCTTTCGGCGCCGACCTGCGCGAACCCGACGACCAGTTTCTTCCCATCCGCGCCGCTGGGGCCCGTCGTCGCGCCGCCCCCGGTCGTGTCGTCGCGCTCACATCCGGCCAAGGCGATCAGCAGGGTCAGTGCAATGGAGGCCGCTCGAATCATGTTGCTCATATCCGTTATTTCAACCAAACCCGTCCGCGGAGGCAAGGCCGCGTGCGATTATCCGATCAAGCCATCATGCCTGATCGAAAAACGTGAGGTAATTCTTTCCTGCCGCGAGGCGCGACAGGTAGACGCCGAGTTCGAGCAGGTGGTAATCGCCCCACAGGCTTGATTCACCGGCGGGGATCTTGCTCCCTTTTGGAACGTGGTCCCAGTTGTTCGGGCGGTGATAAATCGAGTGGGGCAGCAAGCCCTGGTGGTCGCTGGACGTTGAAAGGTACGGTTCGCCGAGCAGCCGCCGGGCGACGGTGAGGCCGGCCTGGGTATAGCGGGCGCCCGAGCCGCCGAGGTAGTTGCCCAGGCGCAGCAGCCCCTGCGCGGCGATGGCGCCGGCGGAAGCGTCGACCGGCTCGTGGTCGTTGAACGGCTCTGCGTCGCGCGAGCGCCAGTCCCCGAGGCTCGTCAGCCCGGGAGCGCCGTCGTCCCAATACGTGATGCCGTCGCGGGCGGCGCAGCCGTCGATGTAGTGGTCGGCGGTGTCGACCGCCCCCTGCTCGAAGACGCGCACGACCTCGCGCTTGTCGATGCCGACGGATGTTTTGAATTTTTCGTCCGGGATCGTGCGGAAGAATTCGAGCTCCTCCGCGTAGCCCAGCATCGCCCACGCCAGGCCGCGCGTCCAGGTGCTGAAAGGCGAATAGCCCTGCTGCGTGCCGCGGGCGCGAAAGGCGCCATCGTTGCGGTTGAAGACGGCTTCGTGCGCGGTTCGGCCGCGGACGTCGTAGGCGTGCGATGAGTCTCCGTGAAAGACGATATACTGGTTCGTCGACAGCCCATGAAGCACGAGGCGCTTCAGCAGGTCTGCCTTGCGGTCGTTCTCGTGGGCCAGGGTGTGGCCGAGCTGCCAACCGACGCCAAGGATGCGGATCGTGCGCATCGTGTCGACGAACAGCGAATGTGGGCCGTTGAACGAATAGACGTACCCGAGACTTGTGCTGTTCGCGCTAAGCGGCGACGGTTGATCCACGCGGAAGCCGCTCCACCGCGCCGCCTGCACCGCCCCGCTGGCCTTGATCGCCAGCTCGTAAAAATTCCGCTCCCACTCGTTGTGCTCAATGCGCTCCTCGCGCATCAGCCGGCGGAGGTTTCCGTAGGTCGAGAGGTTGTTGAACCCATGATCGTGCACGCCGGCGTGCGTGACGTGCGCCGCCATGTGCCCGAGCGTGTGACGCCGGCCGAGGTCGAGCAGCTCGCCATCGTCCGTCACGTCGAACGCGAGCAGCGCCGAGCCATACTGAAATCCTTGCGTCCACTCCGTCCAGCCGCGGGTGGCGTACTTGCCGGCAACGGTGAACACGGGCGTGCCTTTGGACACGTCCCACGTCTTTTCGATCAGGCGGACTTTCGTCGCCGCCAGCTCGAATAGGCGCGTGAGCAATGCGTTCAGATCACCCGGCTGGATTTTGTCGTCGATCTGCATGTTTCTCCTGCCCTCACCAGGTGTAATCCACGTGGCTGCCTGCGCACATACCGGCAAAGGAGAGCAGGAAGCGCCTCAGCGCGTGCGGCGACCGGGCTTGACGTCGCCTACGTCCACTCCCAGCACGTTCGCCACCAGTCGTTCTCTCCCGTCGCTCGGGCGGTTGAGGATTTCCTGCTCGCCGGTCCTGGGGTCACGGAGAACGATAGCGCTGCTCCCGCCGCCGTCGAGGTTCAGCGCCGAGTCGCAGCCGAGTTCGAGCATCACCTTCGCCAGTTCCTTCAGGCTCATGCCGGTGGCGTTCCCCTTGTCGCGACCGTCGACGACGACCAGCACGAGCCGCTTGCCGCCATCGGCGATGCCCACGGCCGTGCGCGGGTGCGGACCGTCGGGGAACCCCTTGCCCGTGGGCGCGACGTCTTTTCCGCGCTCGACGATGATGTCGCTGCCGGCGATCACCTGCCGTGCATTCCTGGGCGGCCGGGCAATCTTTGTAATCGATGCGCGGTTCTGCGCGTCGATCACCAGCGCCGGCCGACCCTCCTGCTCCTTCGGCACGGCCCACGTTTGGCCGTCGGTCATGGCGGGGCCGCTCACGGTCGAGGCCAGCTTGCTCCGAAGCGACTTCTGCGCCTCCGACGCTTCCGTGTCCTGCTTGCTGGGCAGCGAAAAGAAATCCCCGTTCACGATGACCTCAAACCCTTCGCGCTCGGCGATGGCGGTCGGGCGCTGGAGCGTCGTCGTCCACCTCCCGGCGCCGTCGGGGTCAGGGCCGCCGCGGGAGACGCGGACCCTTGCGTCAGGGTTCGTCAGGTCGATCGCGATCGCATGAATCCGCTGCGGCGGATTGGTCTGCTCGACATATTGATAGGCGACCGCCCGGTACGGCCGCGTCGTGGGGAACACCCGCCCGTGCGCGGTAGTTGCCACCAACGAAACAACACATCCAACGAGGCCGAGGCACAGGCGATTCGAATTCATGATGATCCTCGCGATGGAGAGAACGGCTACCGCGATTGCATTATTGTCGAACGCGTCGTTGAACGGTTCGCCGGGTGCGTTGACGGGCGCACGTTCGGCAACTCCGCCAGCACGTACACGGCCTCGTCCTGGAGCACTTCAAACGGGTCCGCGCTGCCCTTGAAGCCGTTGAAGATGATAGAGAACGCCAGCCATTTGCCGTCGCTCTGCTGCACGTACCCGCTGAGCCCGCGGACGCCGCCGATGTAGCCGGTCTTCGCCTGCACGCGGCCCGTCAGGTCATGCATGAGGTTGCGGAGCGTGCCGTCGAGGCCGGCGGCGGACATGCTCGCGCGGAACGTCTGGGCGTCCTTGTGTTTGGCCATGTGCGCGAGCAGGTCGGTCATCAGTCGCGCGGTGACGCGGTTCTCGCGGCTCAACCCCGAGCCGTCGACCACCTTATAGTCCGCGTCGTCGATGCCGGCCTTCTTGAGAAACGCATGCACGGCATCGCTTCCGCCTTCCCACGTGCCGTTGCCCATCAGCTTGAACATCGCGTCGGCGAACAGGTTCTGGCTGCTCTTGTTGATCCGCCACATCACGTCGGACATCGCCGAGTTGTGCGTGGCGACAATTTCGGCGCCGGCGGGGACCGCCGACGTGCCCGCCGGGCGCTGCGCGCGCTTTGTCTCCCCCGCGATGGTGATTCCGCGCAGTTCCAGCCGCGTGCGCAGCGCATCGGCGAAGAACGAGCCGGGATCGACGACCGACTTGCTCTTCAGTTCCGTCGGCTTCGTGCAGTTGCCGGTGATCGTGTAGGTGTTCGAGCCCGGATCGCGCGAGATCGACGGTGCTTCCGGGCCGCCGCCCGTCACCGCCTGGTTGATGATCTTGATGTCCGTCGCGGGCGGCATGATCGTGTACGTCACCGGCTGGCCGTCCGTCGTCGGATGAATGGTGACGTCGACGCAGTTGTCGTTGAAGTTCAACCCGGACACCGGCGCTGCGTACCAGTCGCCGTGAAATCTCTCACTCCAGTGCGGGTTGAACCGGACGTCGTCGAGCGCGGAATCGTCGAAGATCAGGTTGCCCTTGATCTGCGTAATGCCGCGCTTCAGCAGCGCCGTGGCCCAGTCGTCGAGAACGGAGGTGGGAACGCGGCCGCGCTTTTTCTCGATGGCGGGGTCGCCGATCGCGGGGTCGCCGGTGCCGATGAGCCACAGGTCGCCATCGTTGATCACGAGATGCGTGTCGAAGGCGCCCTCCGCGCCGAAGGTGTCGAGGGCGGCGGCGCTGACGGGCAGCTTCATGTTGCTCGCCGGCATAAACGGCTCATCCGGCAGGTTGGCGTACAGCTCCTTGCCCGTGTCCAGTTCGATCACGCGCGCCGCGAACTTCACGTTGCCGTCGGCGTCGTCACGGCGGTGGAGGATCTCGTCGAGCCGCGACTGGAGTCGATTTCGCTGGAGCTTCAGCGGAAAGTTGTCGGGGATCGGCCAATCGCAAGACGACGTGTCTGCCGACGCGCGGGCCGGCTGTTTGTTGCGGCATCCGGCAAGCACTACCGGCAGCGCGCACATCGCCACCATGACCAAGGCCAGTCTGAGCGGAAAGACGCGGATCACTGCGCCCCCCCTTGGCTTCGCGCAAAGCCCGACGGCCGCGTGGACGGCTGGGTCGCGGGCGGCGTCGATGGCGTATGCACCTTGCCGTGCTTGGGCTTCGGGGGCTTGCCCATCAGCTTGCGGGCGTTGTCGATGACGTAATCCCACTGGAACGCGTTGCCGGGGTCGGACTTGTTGCTCTGCACGTGGTAGTGTCCGAGCACGCCGCTGAAGTTGTCGAACTGCTCGTCGGTCAGCACCTTGTTGATCAGCCGGCCCCGCTCGTCGCGCGGGTAGTCGGCGTCGATCTTCGGCAGGACGGTGCAAAGGGCAGCCGTGAGCTTGATGAGCGAGTCATATTGCTCCTGCGTCAGATCGTACTGCCGCCGAACGCGACCTTGCACTTCCCCGACGACCAGCTCGTCGCGAACGGGATAGCCGACGAAGTTTTTCGTTCGCACCCCGCCGTCGCCCAGCCGCTCGGGGATCGTGATGCGCGTGCGGCCATTCTCGTCCTTACCGTACCATTGCTTGAACGGTACCGCTTCGCCGCTGGCGTAAGCGCCCATGTTGGCGATCTCGATCCCGATCGAGCGGCTGTTCGCCTGGCTCGCGTGCCAGGCGCGTTCCTTAACGTCCATCGTCTGATAAATCGTTCCGTCGATGTCGAGCATGAACTGCACCGAGAGGTTCCGCATGTCGTGCAGGATCATGAAGCACTGGCGGCTGGTGCCGGCGACGTCGTAGTGCATGACGAATTGATCGACCTTGTCCTGAAGCAACTCCAGCGGCCAGCCCCCGCCGCGGACGAGCTTGCGCTCCTCTTCCGTCAGCACGCTTTCGCGCAATCCATAACGGTTGGGTGAGTCGATGCCGATCGATTTTCGCGTCGTGGCGGCGCGCGTCGTGGCGCGGTAGCTCGATTCATCGTATGGCGCGAAGCGGCGCTCCGTGCGGTATGCGTCGTACCCGCCGGGACCCGTCCAGAGCACCACGGGCGCACCGGTGTGGAACAGTTGCCCGGCGACGACGATCTCGTCACCCTTGCGCTCGAGGCGCGTGCCGGGCTTCATCTCCTTCTTCGACGCGCAGCCGGTGATCGCGGCGACCGCGAATGCCAGCAGGATGAGGTGAACGACGCGGGGAACGGATTTGATCATGTCGTGGCCCTTGCGTGATCAGATGATTACTATCGCGGCCGAGTCTAACCGGCGGGTGCGAACCGCACAAAGCCGGGAGGACGTGGAGACATAGCGCATGCTCAACTACATCTGGGCGGGGCTGATCGCGTTCAGCTTCATCTTCGCGATCGGCAGCGACGTCGGCGACCTCCGGCGAGACACGTACCGCAACGGCCAGGCACTGCCGATCACCCTCGAAGGCGCGACGACGCAGCCCCTCAACCAACCGGTGACGGTGGTCATCAACCCCGCGACCTATCAGCAATTATCCGACGTCTAGGACACACCCACCGGCAGCTACGCGGCGACCCTTGTGCATACAACCGACGGGGGGCGCGAGCTTCGCTTTGCCGCCGGCGCTGAACTCCCACCGCTGCTGGCGAAGATCCGCGACATGACCAGCGCGGATGATCCGAAGTGGTTGCTCGCCAGCGTGACCGAGTTTCACGCGCCAACCGACGGCGGCGCTGCCGTCGCAGCCATCGAATTCCAACCCGTGCGCTTCGCATCAATGCAGGCGATCGGCGAGGCCGCGATGGGCATGGCGAAAACGGCCGTGTCACTGGCGATCGGGCTGGTGGGCACGCTGGCAGTCTTTCTCGGCTGATGCAGATCGCGGAGAAAGCCGGGCTGATTCACGCCCTGGTCGTGGTGACCGGTCCCATCCTGCGTCCGCTTTTCCCGGGCATTCCCAGGGACCATCCCGCGATGGGGCTCGTCACGCTCAACCTCACCGCCAACATGCTGGGCCTCGGTAACGCGGCCACTCCGTTCGGGATCAAGGCGATGGAGGAATTGCAGAAGCTCAACAAGACGACCGACACCGCGACCAACGCGATGGTCATGCTGCTGGCGATGAACACCGCCGGCGTGCAACTGCTCCCGCCGATGATGCTCTACGCGGTGCTCGGGCTGCGGGCCAGCGAGTTGTATTTCCCGATCCTGCTCGTCACCGGCATCTGCCTGATCGTCGCGGTCATCGTTACCAAGCTGCTCGGGCTGCTGCCGGGATACCGCGCATCTGATCCCGATCGTCTGCCCGAACCGGCGCCCGCGGCGACGGCGGAGGTGGCGCGATGAGCCAGATCCTGAGCGACGCCTCGAAGTTCATCATTCCGCTGATGCTCGTGCTGATCCCGCTGTATGGGCTATTTCGCCGCGTGCCGGTCTATGAGGAATTCGTCACCGGCGCGAGGGAGGGGTTCAACGTGGCCGTGCGAATCATCCCGTACCTCGTGGCGATCCTGTTCGCCGTCGGGATGTTCCGGGCATCGGGCGCGATGCAGGTGCTCGAGGACTGGCTGCGCCCGTCCCTCTCGTTCATCGGGGTGCCCCCGGAGATTCTGCCCATGGCGATCACCCGCCCGCTCAGCGGGGGCGGTTCGCTGGCGGTGCTGGCGGACATGGTCAAGGTGCATGGGATGGAGTCGATGTTCGTGAAGATGGCCGCCGTCATGTACGGCGCGTGCGAGACGACGTTTTACGTCATCGCCGTCTACTTCGGCGCGGTCGGGATCAAGAAGACCCGGCACGCCGTCCCCGCCGGGCTGATCGCCGACGCGGCGGGCGTGCTGCTGGCAGTTTATGTCGTGAAGTGGTGGTTCGGGGCATGAGCAGTCGAGCGCAACCTGTTTGGTGCGTTCCATGCCGACTTTATCCGTACCCCAACTCGTCCAAGTCGTCCTCGTCCATGCCGAAGTGATGGCCGATTTCGTGCAGGACGGTGATGCGGACCTGCTCCACCAGGTCGGCTTCGTCATCACACGCGTTCTCGATGTCTTCCTGAAAGATGTAGATCACGTCGGGCATGACGGCCGAATCCAGCACGCTCCGCTGATCGCGCGGTCGCCCGTGGTAGAGGCCCAGCAGCAGTTGGTCGCCCTTCAGCCCCACGCTGCGCAGTTGCTTGCGCGTCGGGCGGTCGCGAATCTCAACCGCGACCTCCTCAAGGTACGAAGCGAACGCCGGCGGCAACTCCGCCAGCGCCCGCTCGACCAACTCGGCGAACCGCTCTTTGCTCACGTCGAATGGCATGTCTGAAGAAGCATAGGCCGCGGACAACTCCCGCGGACGAATCACTCCGCCGGCGCTTCGGCGATCTGTTCGATCGCCGCGTCGACCTCTTTGGGGTCGAATACGCCCAGCTCTTCCAGCGCCAGCAGCGCCGCCTTCTGCTCGGCCATCTTTTTGTTCGGGCCCCAGGCGCTCGTGAAGCGACGCCCGTCGACGGTGACGCATACCTCGAAGCACTTGCTGTGGTCCGGGCCCTTCTCGTCGAGCAGCTCGTAGATCGGCGTGGCGCCCAGCAGCTTCTGCGCGTGCTGCTGGAGCACGGCTTTATAATTCTCCTGGTGGGCGTTGGCGGAGATCAAGTCAATCTTCGGCGTCATCGTGCGCAGGACGTATTCCTTCACCACCTCAAACCCGCCATCGAGGTAAATCGCGGCGACGATCGACTCGTACACCGCCGCCGCGAGCGAGCTGGGCATCGCCTCGCGGCAGCTGATGCCCTTGCCGATGATCAGCAAATCGACCAGCCCCGTTTCGATCGACACCTCCGCGCACGTGCGGCGCGAGACGACGGCGGATTTGACCTTCGTCAGATCGCCCTCGAGGTACTGCGGGAACTTCAGGTACAGCGCCTCGCAGACGACCAGATCGAGCACGGCGTCGCCGAGGAATTCCATCCGCTCATTGCTGCAGAGCCGGTTGGTGGCGATCGACGCGTGCGTGAGGGATTCCTTGAGCAGGTCGGGGTTTTTGAATGTGTAGCCGAGAATCTGTTCGGCACGCTCGCGGGCTTCTGTATTCACGACGGGGTACTCGCGCGCAAAAACAATCGAACAACGTGTGACGACATGCCGCGCGGACAAGGAGACGTGAATGGCGATCCAGGCAGGGAGCGCGAATTTCGATGACCGGCCCATGTCGCGCGGCGTTCAACTGGCGCGCCCGATCAGCGAAACTGGAGTTCCCCGCAAGAGGCCAAAACGGCTCCCCCGACGGGCGGACGAGGCACGTTAGCAATCGCCAAATTCCATGTCAACAAAACGTTGCGGAATGCCGCGCGGCCCGCGCGGTTGCTTGCGGTTGGCTTGGGCCGTTCATACCATGCGCGCCGCGAGGTGCCGCCACGATGCGATCGATACGTTTTGCCCATCTCCTCATCCTGCTCACGCCGCTGCTCGTCCATGCCGCGCCCGCCGGCGCTGCGGACGCCCGGCCGTCACTCTTCGATCCCGCCCGGCACATGCGCGTCAGCGAAGTGAAGCCCGGCATGAAGGGCTACGGCCTGTCCGTCTTCAAGGGCACGAAGATCGAGCGGTTTGAGGTCGAGATTCTCTCGGTCCTCGTCAACTTCAACCCCAGGCATGATGTGATCCTCGTCCGGTGCAGCGGGGCCAATCTCGAGCACACGGGAAGCATTCAGGGGATGAGCGGCTCGCCGATCTATCTGGACGACGGGACGGGCAACCACCGCATGATCGGCGCGTTTGCGTACGGCTGGCCGATGATGAAGGATCCGGTCGGGGGGGTGCAGCCGATCGAGTACATGCTCGAGCTGCGTGAACCGGCCGAGCCGGCGCCGGAGGGTCAGAAGGAAGACGCCGGCCGGGCCGATGCGGGGTTGGGCGGGCAGCGCTGGAACGTGCTCGACGCCCTGGCGCTGCCGCATCTCAACGGAAAACCGACGCCGAAGGATCATCCGTTCGCGTCGTGGCGCAGCGCCAAGCCGAATCCGCAGTTGGGGAGCGAAACCTTCGCCGACACGTCGCGCCTGCGTCCGCTGGCGACGCCGATGATGACGTCCGGGCTCTCGCCGAAGTTGATCGACCAGATGCGCCCGATCTTCGAATCGTACGGCATCGTCCCCGTGCAGGCCGGCGGATTCGGCGGATCGGGGTCGGGCGCGCGACATGACGACGACGCCCCATTCGCCGACATCGAGCCCGGTTCGGCGCTGGTCGTCCCGCTGATCACCGGGGACATCGACATGTCCGCCGTCGGCACCGCCACCGAAGTGATCGGGGATTACGTCTTCGGCTTCGGTCATCAGTTCATGAGCGAGGGGCCGGTCTCGTTGCCGATGGGCGCCGGGCGGATCGACGGGGTGATCGCGAATCTCGTGACCAGCTTCAAGCTCGGCACGATCACCCGGCCGCGCGGGACGATCTTCGTCGATCAGATGGTCGGCGTGGCCGGACGGTTCGGGGAGGTGGCGCCGATGGTGCCCCTGTCGCTGCGCGTCGTGTACGCCGACGGGTCGCAGGACCAACAATACACGTTTAAGATGGCGTCGCACCCGCGGTTCACGCCGCTGCTGGCGGTGATGGCGCTCAGCGGCGCGGTCGAAGGCGAGCACGAACTGCCGCAGTTTCACACGCTCGACTACGACCTGGTCACCGAGTTCGCCAACGGCAAGTCGATGCGGCTGAAGAACACCGCCGTCAACTCCAACGCCGGATTGTTCTTCGAAGTGGGCGCGCCGATGATGCTGGCGGCCGACAACCCGTTCGAGCGCGTGCTCGTGAAATCGGTCACGGGCACGATCACCGTCACCCCCGAAGCGCGCGAGGCGACGATCCTGTCCGTGCACGTCCCGCGCCTGAAGTACCGACCCGGAGAAACGGTGCGGGCGTACGTGACGTACCGCCCGTTCCGCGAAGTCGAGAGGTTGCTGCCGATCGACTTCGAGCTTCCCCGCGACGTGGCCGACGGCACGTACCAGCTTGTCGTCTCCGACTGGACCCAGTTCCTCGCCGACGAGACCGCCGCCAAGCCGTTCCGCTTCACCGCCGAGAGCGTGGACGAGGTGTTCGAGGTGATGAACGAGCTGAACGCTTACCGGCACGACGCGGTCTATGTGCGGATGGTTCGGGAGGGCGACGGCGTCGCCATCGGACGTACGGCCATGCCGAATCTTTCGTCGTCGCGAAGGGAAGTGCTGATCGGCGCCGGCCGGAGCAACACCACGCCGTTCGTCAGCTCGACGACGAAGACGATCCCGGTGGAGTACGTCATGAGCGGCTCGGCCCAATTCGAGATTACGGTCGACAAGAACGCCAGGGTCGAAGTCGGGGGCAAACCGGGGGCGAAGCAGGAGCCGGCGACGCCCGCCACCCCGCGGAAGTCTGAGGACAAACCAACGCCCGCGCCAAGGCCGGATGCCCCCAGGCAGGACGTGCCGGCGCCATCCGAAACGCCATAGAAAGAAAAGCATGAACCACGGAGCACACGGAGAGCACGGAGCAAGAGAAGAAGTGGAAGGATCAGAGCCACGAATGGCAGGAATGCACACGAATGCAGGAGTGGTACGTTCTACGTTCATGTGCATTCGCGACATTGGCGACATTGGCGACATTCGTGCCATTCGTGGCTCATCTTATTCTCTCCTGCTTCTCTCCGTGCTCTCCGTGTGCTCCGTGGTGCAACTCTCTTCCTCCCCCGCCCTCGCCGTCGGGACGTCGCACTGGACGCACACGAGCGAGGCCGATTTTAAGAGCGGGACGTTTGATAACGTCGTCGCCACCAACCTCGGCGACTTGAAACTCTCGCGCGGCGTGAAAAAGCTTCTCGAACAGGACGCGCGCGTCAGCAGCGTCTATGCGCTCGTGCAGTCCAGGGACGGCACGATTTACGCCGGCACCGGGCCGCAGGGGCTGCTCCTGCGGATCAAGGACGACAAGGTCTCTGACGCGGTGAAGCTCGATGACGGCACGAGCATCTTCTCGCTCGCGCTGGACAACGACGGCCACGTGCTCATCGGAACGGGCGGCGAGAAGGGGCAGGTTCTGCGCCTGGCGGAAGACGGCGCGAGCGCCGAGGAGATTTTCGCCGCCGAGGACGTGCAGTACGTGTGGGCGATGCACGTTGCGCCCGACGGCGCGATTTACGCCGCGACAGGTCCGAACGGTCAGCTCTTTGAAGTGAAGCCCGACGGCAAGCACGAAGTAATCCTCGACAGCAATGAGAACAACCTGCTGAGCATGACCGGCGACGGGAAGGAGCTGCTGTACGTCGGCAGCGATCCGCACGGGCTGGTGTACCGCGTGAACCGCAAGACGAAGGAGGTGTTCGTCGTCCACGACGCCGCCGAGAGCGAGATCAGCGCGCTGGTGCTCACGTCCGACGGCACGCTCTACGCGGGCACGGGTGAAACGGTCGAGCAGGGTGCCAGCGAAGCGCCGGCGGCGAGCGACGAAGCGGGCCGGCCGGAAGGCGGGACGGGCGGGATCGAGATCCCTTCCACGCCGCCCGACATGCCCGCGCCCCCCCCGATGCCCGATCCGAATCCGGGCGAGCCGGATCCGATTCCCAAGGGTGACACCGAGAAACCCGGGGGGTCAAAAAACGCGCCGAAACGGACGGTTCAACCGGAACCGTCGCCGCGGCAGGACGAGCCGGGTTCATCGCCTGACGCACCCGACTCGCCTGATTCTCCTGGCTCGCCCGGTGACGACGGCGAAAGCCCCACTCCCCCGGCTCCCGGCGCAGCCGACGCGGAAGAGGTCACCCCCACGCCCATCGCCGAACCCCCGTCTCCCTCCATCGGGGACGCCGGCGCCCCGCGCGAAGGGGGCAACGCCATCTACCGCATCACCCGTGACGGCTTCGTCACCACCGTCTTCCGCCAGCCCGTGCTCGTGCTTTCCATCGTCGAGCAGGATGGGACGCTCCTCGTCGGCACGGGCAGCGAAGGGTTGATCTACCAGGTCAACCCCGCAGCCGAGGAGACGATCGTGCTCGCCAAGGTTGATCCCAGGCAGGTGATGACGCTGCTGCCGGCGCGCGACGGGCGCATCCTCATGGGGCTGGCCAACGTCGGGGGGATTTCCGCGATGACGAGCGGGTTCGCGTCGACCGGCACGTACAGCAGCCCCGTGCTCGACGCGTCGCAGGTCAGCCAGTTCGGGAAGATGCAGCTTCACGGCTCGCTGCCGAAGGGATCGACGCTGCGGGTCTCGACGCGCAGCGGCAACCTGAGCGAACCGGACGAAACGGGCTGGTCGAAATGGTCGGAGCAGGTGCCGGCCACCGAGTTCGTGCAGATCACGTCCCCGTCGGCGCGTTTCCTGCAATACCGGCTGAGCTTCGGCAGCGACAATGGCGAAGCGTCGGCGGTGGTCGAGGACGTGGACGTGACATACCAGGTGCCCAATCTCGCGCCGCAGATCGCGTCGGTGAAAATCGCCGCCACGCCCGACCCCAGGGCTGTTATGGCGCAGCAGCCCGATGGCTCCCCCACCCCCGGCGCCCAGCA
>JBBSLV010000015.1:0-18009 GCA_038233535.1 Tepidisphaerales bacterium
CCCGATTGACGTCCGCCCACAACACGTCGTCCACCCGCCAGATCGTCGGCAGCGGCTCCACCTGCTTCTTTCCTCGCGCCATCCGTGGCTCCTTTCGTTAGCCTTAGTTTAGGCTACGATTGGGGACTTGAGATGGTTTCTAAGCCCGCGTTGCGCTTGGCCTGCCCCAATGGGAATCACCAAGCACCCTGTAATCCCCGGAACTTCTTTCACGTCGCACTCCGGGGTCCGACCTACGACGGCTCGCAAATCTATCGCGCGCTTGGGCAAGCACCGCATCGATCGAAGCGTTGCAGCGCGTTTCGCCTTGTTTCCTACGCCGTCTCCCGATGGATCTGGAACAACCTCCGCTTCCACGCCACGCGCTGGCGAAAGGCCGAAGTTCATGCGGAAATCCCTTCCCCTAAACTTCCCCTATTTTGAGCAGAATATGCTTGTCTCGCCGCATATGCAGAGTACAATTCTGCTGGTGTTAAGACTCTGCCTGAGCGGGAATTAGGCGTAAATTTTGGATGCGGCGAGAGTTGCCGTTTTTGAGCCAAATCTGGCTCATAACCCGGAGGTCGGAGGTTCGAATCCTCCCCCCGCTATGCACCGTGTCGCGGTGCCTGAACTACTGCCCTGGGCTTCGGCCTGGGGCAGTTTCATTTGGTGGACGCCTTCCGCCTGTAGCTCCATCGGCCCGACGAATTGCTCGACAAAGCGGTTGTACTGTTCGGGCGTGGCCGCGTCGGCGAGGTTGGCACGGGCCCGGTCGAAGACTTCCCGCACGATCGTTGCCAGACCTTCCGTTGTGTCCTCTGCCCGCTCCTGCAGCCCGTCCAGTGCGTTCTGAAGTGTCGCCCGCCGCCGACTCCGCCTCCGCGAGTTTGCGGCTGACAGCGGCCTTCGCAGCGTCACCGATGGCACGATCCATCAGCAGCTCGACGAGCCGGCCCGCCCCAGCTTCGACGTCCCGAATCTCACCCTTCAGCCGATCACCTTCCCGCCGGCTGCCCTTGACCGCTTCCGCCGCGATCTCGATTGCCCGGGCGATGATCTCTTCCGAGCGGTCGAAGATGTGCGCGAAGCGGTCGCGGACCATTGCCTGTAGCGCGTCCTCGCGCACGCGGCCAGAGTGGGGGCAGTCGTCGTAGCGCAGGTGTCGGCTGCAAACGTAGTAATTCGAGCAGCCCCTGGCGTTTTCGCTTTTGACGCGATAGCAGCGGGCGCCGCACGCGCAGAACACGAGCCCGGTGAAGAGGGCGATTCCGCCGCCGGTGCGGCTGCTCTTTCCCTTCGCCGACTTCGCTATCCGTTGCTGAATTGCGGCGAACGTCTCATCCTCGAGGATCCGAAGTGACTCATCCTGCCGCGCCATGTGCTCCGCCGCAGCCTTCGCGCGGTGCACGCGCCGGCCCGTCGCACGGTTGAGGTGCATCCGGCGCGTGTTGAACCGCACGAGGCCTGTGAGCACGGGATTCATCACAGGCAGCGCACGGACGTGAACGACCAGCCCGTCCGCGGCGGCTGGCGATGCCGCGCTCGCGCAGCCGCTTCGCCAGCGTCTTAAAGCCGGCGGATTCCGTGAGGTACTGGCGGGCGACGTCGCGCACGATCTCGGCTTCGGCAGGGTCGATCTCGAGCACGCGCTTGCCGTTCGTGCCGACGACGCGGTAGCCATAGGGGGCGACGCCGCCCGTGAACGCGCCTTGCTCGAAGCGCTTCAGCAGCCCGTCGCGGGTCCGGCTGGCGAGTTGGCGGGAATAGTCCTCAGCGACGACAAGCTGAATGCCGCGGGAGAGGGCGTTCGTCCCTTCTGTCACGCTGACGAGCTCTACTCCGTGCTCCTCAAGGTCGCGGGCGATCGTGTGCGTCTCCGCGTCGCGGCCGAGCCGGTCGAACTTGTAGACGAAGACGCGCTTCAGCTTCCCGGCTTCGGCGTCGGCGAGCATCGCGAGCAACTGCACGCGCCCGCCCATCGTGCGGCCCGTCTTCGCACGGTCGATGTAGTGGCGGCACGTTCCGCCGGCGGCGCGCTCGCACTGCTCAAGCTGTACCTCGATCGACGTGCCGTCATCTTGGGCATGCGAAGAGTAGCGGGCGTAGATGGCGTCGGATTTCTGCTGCATGTCGTCTCCTGCCGCGGAAGAGTCTACCCGCGTGGTTCGGAAAACATCGCATTTTGCGGCTTAATAAACGCAAGGGAGGGCAATAACGCGCCCGTAAGCGGCCCGCCGGCTGTTCACCGGCGCGGGTCGTGAAGGTTTAGCCGCCGCCACTCTGCGAAAGGCTCGCGCGTTTGCAGCCACGCTGGCGCGCGATAGCGGGTCGGGTAATACCAACGCCGCCCCCGGATGTCCCGACGCGCTCTAGGGGTGTCTCCGGCCCGCCGTTGGCGTCGTCGTCATCGTCGCGCCACCACGCACGCCATTCATCGACGGGAAGCGGCACGGCGCCGCCTCCGTGCATCGTGACGGCGCCGCAGCCCGAGCAGACTTCACCCCGCGGTAATCGCTGCCGGGTGCTCGCCCGCAGCAGCCACACGAACAGCGTCCGGTTGCGTCGCTTAGGCAGCATGTTACCCTCGCCAACCGCTTCATCCAAGACGCCAATGACGTTTCGGGCGATATCGTTCTACGCGCCGCTAAACGTGGTCGGAATGCGAGCGAACTCATGGGGATCGTGCTCAGCCGCTACCTGTTGCGGCACGAACTGGGTCGCGATCGCCTCTAGGGCGTGTTGTTTGCCGTCGTCGCGCCGGCGCGCGGCACGCGTTGAAGCACCTCGACGTTCTGGGCGAAACGCTCCTTCCATGGGGACGCGCTCTCGTCGCCTTTGGTCCAGCGCTTCCAGAACGTCGCTCCTTTGGCATCCCGCGATTCCGGCGTGTTCGTCAGTTCCCGGAACTTCGCGGTGACGATCGCAGCCGGGTGGGTGCGGTTGATGCCGAGAGCCTTCAGCGTCTCGATGACAAAATGGTAGACGCCCTTGTTGTGCGGATTTGGAACGTGCGTCCGCTTGCCGGAGCCGTGCTCCTGGACTTCGGCTTTCAGACGTGCGACGTCGCGATCGCTGAGGCTAAACCCGCGGGCGATTGGATCCTCGTCCCGCACGCCGCCGGCGTGTGTACGCTTCGGCCTGCTTTGATCTGACAGATTCTTTCGCGGCATACCGCGCTCCTTTCGTTTACGTGACAAGCGTCCGCTCGGGCGACGTCCGCGTTCAACGGTCGGTTAGGACAATGCGCAACCCTCATCCATGACCGCGTCATGCATGTGTCAATTCCCGAAATAGGCCAGCGCCGCCGGGCGTCGCAAAGATGAGTTGTGCGACGCCGGCGGTTGTTGGGCGGTACTCCTCGCTCTTCCCAGACGAAGAGTCAAGAGGCGAAATTGGGAAAAGAAGACGAGTGTTCCTGGATCTACGAGGATCGCGCTATAGACGGCTCAGCGGCAACGCGATGAGAAATCTTGAAATGAATGCATGCGGGCATGTGGGCGCGCGCCGGCCATGCCGCCAAGGCAAGGTCATGGAAGATAGTTTCCCGACGCGAACCGTCGCTGTAATTCCCCGTGAAGTTGGGCAGTCAAAAACGACACCGTGCGCATGTCGTCTTCGGCGGTCTTCGAGACCCGATTCATCGCCCAATAGATCACGGTGCGGGCAGGTAGGCTTCCCGCACGGCGCCTTCCATCCTGGCCACCTCATCGTCATTCAGCATGTCGAAGAATTCTTCGCGCTTGCGCTTCGAAAGGGCGCCACGATTCTGAAGGCAACACCGAATGAAGAGGTCGATCAGGCGGTCAGGCATGTCAACGATGTCCTGAATTGCCTGTTTGGTCCTGTCGTAGTTGACCAGGAATCGGAGTTCTTCCACCAATTCGACTTCGATGGTTTCCCGGATGAATGCGAATAGCGCTTCGGTCTGGGACGTCAGGTCGGGATAACGGTAGAAGTCAGCCGTCTCGTTGTGGACGGTCATGCGGCCTTGCTCGTTCAGCTCATACTCCACCAGAGGCATCAGCGGTTTCGAAAATGCTTCGAGCGAGGCGTCGTAGTCGTCCATTCGCTTCAGCATCACTGCGGATACCGGAAACATGATGCCCTTGGGGGTGAATCCGCGACGCGCAAGAATGTTGTGGATGAGAAAGCGGTGGATTCGTCCGTTGCCGTCTTCGAACGGATGCATGAACACAAAGCCGTAGGCGATGACGGCCGCGTGGACGACGGGATGGAATGTGTCGGCCGCTTCCATCCGCTCATGTGAAGCGATCATGCCTTCCATGAGCCCAACGAGGTCGCCGGGCTTTGGCGAGACGAAATGCACTCGCTCGCTTTGCCAGGCGAGTGATTCACCAACGTAGTTCTGGCTTGCCCGGTAATCCTTGTCTTTGAAACGTTCGTCGACGATTCGGTTCTGCAGATCGATTAACGCGTCCTTGAGAAAGAAATCTTCCTTCTCGGCAAGCTGCAACAGGGCGACGAAACGCTCGGTTCGATTGGCGCTGGGCTTGATGTGCTCGATTTCGAACGACGACTTCGATTCCTTGGTGTAGAGGTAGGCGAGCGCGCGTTTCAGCAACTCGACCGGATATCCCTCGATGATCTTGCGACACTTTTCCGCCAAGTCAGACTGCTCGAACTCGGTTAAGCGTTCGGTGCGGCGGACCATCGGGCAGAACCGCACGTCCCCGAGCAGGTTGTCTCGGACCCGTTGACGCGAAATCTGTCGCGGGGCGGCCGTGTAGTATTGCTCCGGTTCCAGAAGGTCGACGTAGTTCCCTTGGTTTATGTCGTCGATCGGTAGACGATGGCCGGTGAGCAGTTCGTAGAGGTACCAAACGCGGCGCGCGTACTTGCCATTGGGTTTTGAACGCACGTACTCGGTGATCGCGTCTTCGTGCACCGCGCGGAAGAGCTTGGCCAGGATCAATACGTTGATGCCGTCATACTTGAGCGCGAACTCCAAGTGTTCGCCGACGGCTTCTCCCGGCCAATGTCTTGCTGGATAGGTTTCTCGGACGGTGTCCTTTGTCCTCTCAATACGGTGAGCGGACGTCGTGGCAACAGCGGAGTCGTGCCAGTGCGGTAGAATCGCAAGGCCGTATTGCTTAATGAGTTGCGCGTATCCGGCCGCTCGGGTGGTGTCGCCGCCCATGGAAGGCTCCTGCCGTGAAAAATCCTTACGAACCGTGATTTTCGCTTACAAATAGGTTGTTTGCAAGAAAAACATTTACGGAAGCGCCGAGGGCTAAGCCCAAAAATTCACCTACGGCGCCAGCAAAACGCAAAGAAATCGGGCTCGCGGCGACAAAACGCATACATAGTGCAGACACGGTTCGTCTCAAATTCAAGCCAAACAATCGAATACCCCGGCCTTGCGCATCGCGTCGCCGACGGTCGCGAGGAATTGATTCATCGCGCCATAAATGACGGTAGCGCTGCTGATCTCGCGGGTCTGCGAGTAGAGCCGTGCGAGCAGCCCTTCACGCTGCGCGAGGAACATCTGTGAAATCTCCTCGATGGAGACGAGCTGCGCTTTTTCCGATGCGATCTGACGGCCGACCGCTTCGCGTATAAATTGGTTCGTCGATTTGCGGAGATGGTTGAACTTGTAGTGGTGCGCTTTGGGATCATTCTTTTCCAAGCGTGTGTTCAACCGCTCGAACGCCCGGCTGACTTTGTCATACGCTTTTCCGCTCGGGGTGATGCGGTACAGCAGGCTACCGGCCGTATCGACGAATGCCAGTTTTGAGCAGTCGATCTGCTCGGCGCGTCCGTACCGGTAATCCGTGTTGAAGCGCGCGCGAGCCCCGCGCGGCTGCACAAACCGTCTCGCGAGCCGAAGCGTCTCGGGCCAAAAGTCGTGTCGAACCTTGAACGGGTTGAGCGGCTCCTTCTCGCGATCCCAAAACGCGTAACCTTCGTCGATGTTAATCTCGTCCAAGGTCAGCCGAGACATGTCGGATTGATACATGCCGCAGTTGAGCGCGAGCATGATGTACAGTCGTTCACGATCGTTGGCGCGAACCAGCAGCGCTTTGAGCAGTTCCATCCCGTACGGCTTCACATCGGCTCGAACCGCATTGCGTACGGAAAACACCTCGTCGAAATGCGTTGGACGAACGTGCCCTTGGCCAAAATCGCTGTCGTAAAACCATTTGAGCATGCGCCGCAGGTCCATGAGACGGCCCTTCACGGTCCGCCGACTCAGTTTCTCCAGCATCCCTGACTTTGCTTCGCGGATCTGGCCGTGCGTCAGGTCTGACATGCTGAGATCGACCGGAAAATACGTCAGCGCGGAACGCAGGGATTTCAGCAGCGAATCGAGCGTTGATTGCTGAATGTCGCCTTGCGCCACGCACATCTTCTGATCATTCTCGTAGAGCGAGAGTACGCCAAGCAGCGGAACATTCGCATACGCCCGCACCAGGTCTTCGGCGTCTCCCGGCCCGCTCGATTGCGCGTCCACCTCCGCGGCGGTCGGCTCGGGGCGGTTGGACATGCTCGGTTGCCAGTGCGGCACCTCGGCAAACGGCGCATCAATAACGCGCAGCGTCGGCGCGTACAGCCGCTGCCAGTTCGTTACCAAAAACTCCCAATCACGTTGGATCCGGTCGGCCTGCTTCATCGCGTCGGCTTGGGTCGAATAAAAGTACCAGTCTTTCGATCGAAGCCGTGTGCGCGACCGATTGAGTTGCCGCCCGATCGAGCAGGTCCAAGACCCGCTGGCGTCGTGCCGCCGAACTTTCCGATTTCGATGGAACCTCGGGCGTTTGTTCGGGTGGTTTTCTGTGGGGGAAGGAGCGTCAGTTTTCATTGTTCGGTGAAATCATAGAATACCGAAATAAGGATTTCCATACCGAATTAAGATAGGCCAAAAACCGCGTTTTCAGCGTCAAAAACGCATAATGGGGAACGTTCGAATCCTCTCCCCGCTACTTCTTGCAGGAAAGGGACTTGCGGCAACGCGAGTCCCTTTTCGTTGGATTCTGTTCGCCCGCGCGTTGGGACTCGTGGCAGCGCATCGGCGAGGCGCGCGGTCAACTCGCGATTCCCCCCGGCAAGATCGTCCGGTTGGACGTCAGCCGGGAGGCGCCCCACGACCTGTCGGCATTGAGAAATTTGCCGCCCGACGCCGTGCAGATGCTGATACTCTCCCGCACCGACGCCACGGACGACGTCCTGCCCGCCGTCGCTCACCTGACGGGGCTGGAAATCCTTTGGCTCGACGGCACGAGCGTCACCGGTGCCGGCCTGTCGCTGCTTGGTTCGTTGGCAAAGCTGAAGGAGCTCAACCTCACCCACACTGCAATCGGCGACGCCGGGGCGGCCCATCTTCTCGCCTTGCCGTCACTTCAGAGCCTCACGCTATCGCACACGCGCATCACGGACAACGCTCTTGAAACTTTCAGCCGGATGCCGCAAATCGAGACACTGGGCCTCGGATATACGGATATCACCGACGCCGGAGCGGCGCACCTGGCAACACTTTCCAATCTCAAGCACCTCGATTTCTGGAAGAACGAGCTGACCGACAAAGGCATGGCTCATCTGGCGGGCTTGACGGAACTGGAGTCTCTGACCATTGCCCAGACCCAGGTAACCGACGCCGGCCTGGCGCATCTGACGGGAATGAAAAAGCTCAAGACGCTCCGAACCGACAACCTCAAGCTGTCGGATGCGGGGATGAACCACCTGACCGCGCTTCGCTCACTGGAGCGGTTGCTGCTCTATAACCGAGGGAATCGGCGACGAGGGATTGGCTGCGCTCGCGCGGATTCCGAGCTTGAGGCAGCTTCATCTCGGCAGCGGTGAGTACAGCGACGCAGGACTGAAACACCTCGCGGCGCTGCCGGCACTGGAAGATCTGAATCTGATCAGCGACCGCGTGACCGACGCCGGAATGGCCGAACTAGCGAACATGCCCGCACTGGAAAACCTGAATATCCCGCACTGTCCCGTCAGCGACGCCGGATTGGCAGCACTGGCCAAAGCGCCGGCGCTTCGCCAGCTTCTGCTCAATGGAACGAAGGTGAGTTGGCAGGGTCTGCGTCATCTGTGCGCGTTCCCGCGGCTGGATGACTTGGACATCACCACGGGGCTTGAGGGTCGCCCGTCGCTCGAGCATCTTCAGGATCTGACGGCCTTGAGATCGCTTGACCTGTACCTTCGCGAACCCGGCCTCGCTCCGGCTGAATTGGCTCATCTCCACGGGCTGACGAAGCTCAAACACCTTTCACTGACAGGGCATGTGCCGGTTTCGGATGAGGCGATGAAACACCTCGTCAACCTGCACGAATTGGAGTACCTCGTGCTCTGGCCCGACTCCGGCGCCATCACCGATGCCGGGCTAAGTCATCTGGCCGGCATGCAGCGACTGGAGTACCTTCAGATCTCCGGCCGCATCACCGACGCCGGGCTCGAACACCTGGCGAAGCTCGGTTCGCTCAAGAGTTTGAATCTCAACACCCGCACCGTCACGAGCGAGGCGCTGGCCGCGCTGCGTCAGCGGCTGCCTTCCCTGCAATCGGTCACCGTTCCCACGGGGCCGCCGCTGAAGGAAATGCCGAAGGTAGGCGACGCGGCCCCCGCGCTGGTCGCCAAGACATTTGACGGCCAGACGTTCACTCTCGCCCAACAGCGCGGCAAGGTCGTGCTGTTGTACTTCTGGGGCACGTGGTGCAGCCCCTGCGTCGGCTCGACGCCCCGGCTTAAGGTACTGCACGACGAGTTGGCGCGCGAGCACGGAGAGCGGTTCACCATGCTGAGCCTCAGCTTCAACGAAGCATCGTTCCTCCCGCGCCGACACGCCGAGCGCCATCAGTTGGGCTGGCCGCAGACCGCGCTGGGGGATGACTCGCAAACCCAGGTGGCGTACGGCGTCTGGGGCGCTCCAACGTACTTTCTCATCGGGCCTGATGGCACGGTTGCATCCACCGCGCGCGATTGGGACCAGATCAAGCGTGACGTGGCGAGTATCCTGGGCGGGGGGAAGTGATGACGGTCAAACGGTGACTTCCGCCAATCCGTCCCCCGCCACCGCCGCAACCCGCCTGTCCCACTCGCCGGTGGTGCGGTGGATGGGTGTTTCGGTGAGCGGCGTTGGTTTCACGCTCATGTGTTCGCCCAAGGCACGTCCGGGACCGCCGCGCCCAAAATCGTCCCATTGCTGTTGGCTTCGGTCCAAACAAAGGGGTGTTCACCCGCCCAGCGTCCGCAGCAAGCCGCGGATGCCGAGGAACAGCAGCAATGCCGCCGCCGCGAAGCTCAGGAAGGCAAGCACATAAAGCACGAGCGTCAGGACGACCTGTGCATTGGTCAGCGGTTGCGTGGACGGCGCGAAAGGGCTCAAGAGCAGGCCGTCGGTCACGATCAGCATCACGCCGATCAGAAAGCATCCGCCCAGCATCACCATCGTGAGTCCGGTGAACACGAGCAGCGCCCACACCCACAGGCGTGTCGCCGGTCGCACCGCCGGCGTCGCGTACGTGACGGGTTCAACGTCTGTCATACCGCTCCATCCAGACAATAGTAACGGTTCGGAGGCCCCAACGTTACCCTCCGCGACCGCCACGCCGCAGTCGCTTGGCGGTTTCGCATCCCCCCCCGCAAGACAAACTGCGAAACCGCAAGCGGCTTTCATGCCCGATTTCGCGAGGTCGCGGAATTGCGACTTGTCCGGTTTTGCGATACCACTGTGGGTTCGCCGCGAAGGGAAATTTTCACATGGCCGACTCCATTGCCACCGCCGCCGACTACGCCGACGCCATCATGACGGCGCGGCGTGCGAAAAACACGCTGTTTCTGCTGTTGCTGCTCATCCTGATCGCGCAGCTGACGCTGTTCTTCCTCGGCCGACACGACCTCGTGGACCTGACGGGCAGCGACGCCGTCACCCCGATCCCCACGATCGAGCCCGCCGTCACGCAACCGACGACGGAATCAACGACGACCACGACAAATCTGCGGTGGCAGGCGCTGCTGGAATACCTCGTTGGGCTGACCGCGTTCCTCGGCATCGCGCTGACGGGCGTTCTGGCGATCGTGCTATTGCTGATCGTCAAGATCATGCTCGTGGGGCGATTGATCGGCGTGTCGCGGCTGACGTCGGCGTTCATCTGGACCGTCGTCCTTGCCGCCCTGCTGCTTCCGTGGCAGGCGTTCTGGACCAACTACGACTTCAAGATCCCCGGCGCGCTCTACACGTGGGACGAGCTGGTCCACCGCGTGAACTTCCGCGCGGATCGCAACGACCAGACGGTGCTGTTCTGGGCCCGGTTTGTCGCGTTCCCCGTGTTGGCGCTGATCATCCTGCTGGCGATTCAGGTCAAGAGCCGCCGCGGACTTCAGCAAGCGCTGGGCGAAGCGAACTACGACTCGTCAAACGCGCCGCTCGCATAACGCATTTAGCGGCGGTGCGCAGCACCGCGGATCGCCTCATGAGGGAAGAACGCGGGCAAATCGCCGGCGACGTCATCGTCTTCGAGCCGTTCACCCTCTGGGGGAACATCGGCGGCGACGTGAACGTCATCGAGCGCGGGAAGCTCTACATCCGCGGCGCGGTCTACGGCGACGTCGTCGTCGAGTACGGCGGGCGCATGCACGTCTTCGGGCGCATCACCGGAACCCTCACCGTCCACCGCGGCGCGAAAGTCATCCACAGCGGCGTGCTCGGTGGCGATCTCGTCAACCAGGGCGGGCGCGTCTACATCGACCACATCGCGAAGATCATGGGCAAGGTGAAAACCGAAAAAGGCGAGACGACCGTCCAGCAGGCGCCGCGGGTTCCTAAATGAGGTGAGAAGGTGGGGAGCGTGAGCCGCGCGCAGACCATCCTCGGCCCGATCCTGAACCCGCGCGCGGATGGGACGGTCGAGTACATCCCTCACGGCGCGCTCTCGTGCGACGACGCGGGGAAGATCAATTTCGCCGGTCCCGCCGCGGGGCTGCCGCCGTCGCGGGGCGGCGGTGAGCGCAGTCCCGCCGCTTCTTTGCGGCAATCGGACGGAGTGATCACCCCGCCGTTCCTCGACGCCCACACCCACATTCCACAGCATCCGATCCGCGGTCGTTTCACCGAAGGGTTGGGCGGGAATCCCCCCGATGGACGGCTCATCGCGGGGCTCAACCGCAACGTCTTCCCCGCCGAGGCGCGGTGCGCCGATCCGCACGTCGCGGAGCAGGTGGTGGAAGCCTTCCTCGCCGACACGCTCGCGAGCGGCGTCGTCGGCGGGTCGGCGTACATGACGAACCACCCCGCCGCCGTGCGCGTGGCGCTGGAGCGGCTGCCGAAGGAATGGTCCGTCGGCCTCGTGCTGATGAACCAGAACTGCCCCGCCGCGCTGCGCACGGACGAGGGCGCGCTGGACACGGACGTAAAGGAACTGGCGGAGGATTTCGGCGACCGTTTCATCGTGACCGACCGCTTCGCCGTCGCCGTCGACACGCCGCTGCGCAAGCGCGCGGTCGCGCTCGCGGAGCGCTACGGGCTGCGCATGCAGACGCACCTCAACGAGCAGTTGCGCGAGAAGGCGCTCGTCGAGCAGACGCTCTACCCCTCGTACGAAAACTACACCGGCGTCTACCGCCGCGACGGGCTGCTCGACCGCGACGCGATCCTCGCCCACTGCGTCCGCATGTCGGGTTCGGAGTTCGATGTCGTCGCAAAACAGCGGGCGTCCATCGCGCATTGCCCCACGTCGAACACGCTGCTCGGGTCCGGCGTGATGCCGCTGGACGAAGTGATCGCGCGCGGGATCGACTACGCGATCTGCACGGACGTCGGGGCCTCACCGACGGTGTCGATGCCGGCGGAGATGGCGCAGTTCCTGAAGGTGCACGCCGGCCGATCGCGCTATGCGACGCCGAGTGAGGCACTGTTCCGCGCGACATTCGCCCCCGCGCGGATCTTGCGCTTAAGTGATCGTCTGGGCACATTCGCGATCGGCCAGCCGCTCAGCTTCATCGAGATCGCGTGCGACCGGATCCCACCCGCGGCGGGGGCGGACGATGTGATCCTCATGCTGCTTGGCCGGCCTGACGCCGACGCCCAACCCCTTCGCGCCGCGCTCGATGGACTCCAGCGCACGGGTCTCGACCACGGCCCCGTCCTCGGGCTGCTCGAGCGGGACGTGCGCGAAACGGCCCAAAGGCTGGAACACCGCGTGATCCGCGTGACCCTCGCCGGCGATCAGCCCGGGCAAGACGCCCAGGCAGCGTGGTGTTATCCTCCCCGCCCATGAAGGATCCGCGATTCATCGATCTGGCCAACCTCCTCGTCAAACATTCCTGCGACGTGCAGCCGGGCGAAAGCGTCCTCGTCGAGGCGACCGACATCCCGCCGGAGTTCACGGTGGAGCTGATCCGCGCAATCGCCGCCGCCGGTGGTCGCCCGATCGTGGAAACGCGGCACGGGCTTGTCACCCGCGCGCTGCTCCAGACCGCGACGGACGAGCAGTTCCAGTTGATCGGCGAGGTCGAGAAAAACCGCATGGAGCGCGTGCAGGGTTACATCGGGTTGCGCGGGTCGCACAACATCACCGAGCAGAGCGACGTGCCGACCGAGCGCATGACGATCTACGAGAAGCTCGTCTGGCACCCCGTCCATAGCGAGGTGCGCGTGCCGAAGACGAAGTGGGTCGTCCTCCGCTGGCCCACCCCCAGCATGGCCCAGGCAGCGGGCATGAGCACCGAAGCGTTCGAAGACTTCTACTTCCGCGTCTGCGCGGGCGTCGATTACCAGAAAATGGCCCGCGCCAGCAAGCCGCTCCAGGAGTTGATGGACCGCACCGACCGCGTCCGCATCACCGGCCCCGGCACCGACCTGCGCTTCAGCAAGAAAAACATCCCCAGCAAGAGCTGCACCGGCGACCGCAACATCCCCGACGGTGAATGCTTCTCCTGCCCGACGAAAGACAGCGTCGAGGGCGCCGTGCAGTTCAACTGCGAGACCCTCTACCGCGGCGCCGTCTTCAACAACATCAAGTTGACGTTCAAGAACGGAAGGATCATCCAAGGCGAGGCCGGTTCACCGGCCGGGACGCAAAAGCTCAACGACATTCTCGATGCCGACGCGGGTTCGCGCTACATCGGCGAGTTCGCCATCGCGTTCAACCCGTACATCTTGAAGCCGATGAAGGACATCCTCTTCGACGAGAAGATCGCCGGCAGCTTCCACTTCACCCCCGGCCAGGCCTACGACGTCTACGGCAACGGCAACAAGAGCCAGATCCACTGGGACATGGTCTGCATCCAGCGCCCGGACTACGGCGGCGGGGAAATCTGGTTCGACGACATGCTGATTCGCAAGGACGGGCTGTTCGTGCCGCCTGAGCTGCTGGACCTGAACCCGGATCGGCTTGGCGCATGATACAATCCAGTCATGACCGTTCAGACCTACAAAGAGCTTCTGACCCGGCGGCCCTTCCAACCGTTCCGAATCGTCATGTCGAGTGGCGAGCGGTACGAGGTGCGGCATCCCGAGATGGCATGGCTGACACGCACGGCGCTTTACGTGAGCACCGACGTCGACGAAGACGGCATTCCCGAAGAGCCGCCCGCGTACTGTTCTCTCCTTCACATCACGGCGGTCGAACCCATCCGCAACGGGCGGCAGCGGAAGAAGAGCGGTCGATAGTGACGACGCTGCTTCGATGACCCAAGGGCTGAGGGAAGATGACCCGATACTGGCTCACCACACACTGGCCGCACCCTCTCGACCAATCGATCGATTGGGACGTCTTTTTGCAGGACAAGATGCGCGATCCGACGCGCGAGCCGGAGCCGGGCGATCGCGTGCTCTTTTACGAGCTATTGACAGGGAAGCAGGAGGTGGGCAAGGCGAAGCGCCCGAAGGGACGGCGCGGCATTGTGTGCATTGCCTCGGTGGCCGAACGTTTGCAAGAGCGAATTGGAGTAGCAGTCGAGCACTATACGGATGGAACGAGCGGCTTCTGGCGATGGCAAGCGAAATGCACTGATCACGACTGGGCTGGGTTCGTGCCCTGGCAAGACGTGAACGCGATCCTTGAGTATAGCGCGAAGTTTTCGATGCTCGGTTTCGGAGGAGGTTCAGGCCTGCTCAGCATCACGGCCGACAAGTTCAACAGGCTTGTATCAGTTTTTCAAAGCACGCCGCGCGAATGATCGTCAGGGTCACTACCTGACGTTTTCCCCTCCACGCTCTCCGCGCCTCGGCGGTGCATCTGCCTTATACTCCGGCCGTGGAACGCCGCCGCATTCAGCAGTTGTCCCAATCCTTGGTCAATCGCATCGCCGCCGGCGAGGTGATCGAGCGGCCGGCTTCCGTCGTCAAAGAGCTGGTCGAGAACGCGATCGACGCGGGGGCGACGCACATTTTCGTCGAGATCGAAGACGGCGGGCGCGAGCTGATCCGCATCGTCGACGACGGCTGTGGCATCCCCCCCGCCGAGCTGCCGCTGGCGTTCGCATCGCACGCGACGAGCAAATTGAGCTGCGACGACGATCTGTTCCGCATCGCCACGATGGGGTTTCGCGGGGAAGCGCTGGCGAGCATCGGATCGGTATCGAACGCGCGCCTCCTGAGCCGCGCAACCGACTCGGGCGTCGCCTACGAGATCCACAACCGCGGGGGCGCGATCTCCGACCCACAGGCGGCCGCGGGCAACGTGGGGACCACGATCGAGGTGCGGAACCTGTTCTTCAACGTCCCCGCCCGGCGCAAGTTCCTCAAGGGGACAGGGACGGAAGCCGGCCACGTATCGGAGATGCTCCTGCGGCTGGCGCTGCCGCACCCGCACGTGTCGTTCAAGCTGCTGCACAACGGGCGCAAGAGCCTCGACCTGCCCGCCACCACTGCCGAAGACCGCTGGCTGGCGGCGTGGCCGGAGGATTTTCACGAACAACGGTTGCCGCTGGACGTGCGCGACGCCGAGATGCGGCTGATCGGTCTCATCGGGCTTCCCGAGCTCGCCCGCCCCACCGCCAAATACCAGCACCTCTACCTCAATGGCCGGCCCATCCGCGACCGGTTCATCCAGCACGCGCTGCGCGAGGCATACCGCGGGCTGACCGAGCCTGGCCGGCATCCGGCGGCGATCCTGCTGTTGCACGTCCCGCCGCAGGACGTGGACGTGAACGTGCATCCGACCAAGAGCGAAGTCCGCTTCCGTGACGGCGGGCGCATTCACGGGCTGGTGCTGTCCAGCGTGCGCGAGAAACTGCTGGGCAGCGACCTGACGCCGCAGGCCGTGCCGTTCAGCAACGTCGAGCCGGCACATGATGCATTCCGTGAGGACATGCGGACGAAGCTGGCGAATTTCTTTCGGCAAATGCCGGGGGAAACCGTCGCGCCGACGACGCCCTTCGCGCCGTTCGCCCTCAGCCCATCACCCGCGCCCGCGCCGATGCTCCCTCTTGCCCCCTCGCCCGGAGCGGCGGCACACCTCCCTCTTGCCCCCTCGCCCGGTACTCCGGGAGAGGGTTGGGGTGAGGGTGAACTCGAACGTCGAGACTCATCAGCAATTCAAAATCATCCTCATCCTAACCTTCTCCCGGAGTACCGGGAGAAGGGACCAGAAGCGTCGCCCCCGTTCGCGACCGCCGCGCCATCCGCCGCCCCACCGTCTTCCGTCCTCCAGCTCCACAACAGCTACCTCGTCGCCCCCAGCGACGACGGGCTGGTCATCATCGATCAGCACGCCCTGCACGAGCGAATCATGTACGAGGAGCTCCTCGCCCGCGTGAACCGCGGCCCGCTCGAATCGCAGCGGCTGCTCATCCCCGACGTCTTCGCGGCCTCGAGCCGGCAGATCGCGCTGCTCGAACAAATTCAGCCGCTGCTGGCGCGCCTCGGCATCGAAGTCGCGCCCTTCGGCCCCGACACCCTCGCCGTGCAGGGATTCCCCTCGTTCCTGGAAAAGCTCAACCCCGGCGACTTCGTCCGCGAGCTGCTCGAGCGCGGCGAACAGGAACTGCTCGATTTGCACGACGAGGAACTGCTTCACGAAGTCTTGGACATGATGGCCTGCAAAGCCGCCGTGAAGGCCGGCGACCCGCTGACGCAGGGGGAGATCGAAGCGCTGCTCGCGCGTCGCGATCTGGTCGAGCGCTCCAGCAACTGTCCACACGGCCGCCCGACGACGCTCCGGCTGTCGCTGCGCGACCTGGAGAAGCAGTTCAAGCGGACGGGGTTTTAGTCCGGCTAGGCTGCCGGCAGCAGCAGCGGCGTCGGGGAGACGTGCGCGGGCGTTGCGGGCAGCGCGCGGGCGACCTCGTACACCCCTTCGGATTCGAGCGGGAACGCGCCGCTGTTCACCTGCTCCAGCCAACGATCGCGCAGCTCGCGCGCCGCCCTCACCAGCTTCGGGTCGTTCTTCGCTTTGGGCTTCTTCTCGCGCACCGGCTTTTCCTTCGCCGCGCCGGGCGCGGGCGCCGGCGGCCCGAAGAACAGCGCGCCCGACAACGGCGCCGGCTTCTTCGGTAGGGATGAGGGCTGAGGGCGGAGGGATGAACGGGGGCCGGGAAGCTTCTTTCGCTTCGCATCATCCCTCATCCCTCCGCCCTCATCCCTATTCCCCGGCAGGACCAACGGCTTGGCATCACTCCAGTGCGTGCCCGGCGGAATCGGCAGCACGATCCGGTCCTCCCGAATCGATCCCCCGCTTGTCTGCGCCGGGAACCACCACGGCGTGTCGGTATCCCCCGCGCGAATCCGCCGTTGCCAGAAGATGTGCACGCGCGCGCGCTTCTCCGATCCCGCGCGGTACGCGAGGGGCACGAACCCCATACCCTCCCAGAACCGATTGGCCGCGATGTCCTGCGCGCACCAGCAGCAATACAGTTTGCACCCGTACGCGCTGCGCTCGAACTGCGCCTTGAGCAGGCTCGCCCCGACAAGAGCGCGCTGATGCCCGGGCGCGACGTTCATCTGATAGATGATCCCGACGTCGTCGCGCTTGAAGTATTGGTCAGTGGCGATGCAGTAACCCACGGGTACAGAGGTCAGAGGTCGGAGGTCAGAGGTCAGCGACGGAGGGGCATTACTGATCTCTGACTTCTGATCTCTGATCTCTTCCGCAATCAGCACATGCCCCGCCTTGATCTTCCCCTCGAACTGCTTCGTCGGCATCCAACCGACCTGCTTGCTATGAAGCTTCTGCAGCGCATCCATGAACGGGATGTCCTCATTCGTCGCCAGGCGAATCGTGGTCGGCACGCGCGGCACCGGAACCGGCAACGCGCTTGACCGCACCGCGCCCTTCGTGACGATTTCCATCTCGTGGCTCATCGTGCCCTCGCAATCTTTCGCCGCCGACTCTTCGCCTGCCTGACGATCCTGTCTCTGGTTCTCTGCCTCGCGACGGTCGCGTTGTGGGTGCGAAGCTATTGGCGTTCGGACGGTCTCCTCAGATTCAGCAGCGACGACCAAGGTGCACGAAGCTTCGGAATGTGGAGCAACTTCGGCGAGCTAGGCCTTTTCGCTCATCACAAACCTGGCCCCTGGAAGCAGGGGTGGAACTTCCTTACCCGTCATTCCTCTGCGGACGAGACGTTCGCGAGCCTCGCGAGGAATTTTCCACAGGGCCAATCCGCCCATTTCCTCGGCTTCGGCTTCGCTCACCTTTCAAACCCTTCCCGCGCCGACGCGTATGTCGCCCCGCACTGGTTCTTCACCCTGCTCTTCGCCGTGCTCCCCGCGGTGCGCCTTCGCTCGATCCTCCGCACCCGCCGTCGGAATCGTCGGAATCGCGCCGGCCTCTGCCCCCACTGCGGCTACGATCTCCGCGCCTCACCCGATCGCTGCCCCGAGTGCGGGCACGCCGCGGCGGCGGCGCCAGCCTCGCGGCGCTTGACCGCACCGCGCCCTTCGTGACGATTTCCATTTCGTGGCTCATCGTGCCCTCGCAATCTTTCGCCGCCGACGCTTCGCCTGCCTGACGATCCTGTCTCTGGTTCTCTGCCTCGCGACGGTCGCGTTGTGGGTGCGAAGCTATTGGCGTTCGGACGGTCTCCTCAGATTCAGCAGCGACGACCAAGGTGCAC
>JBBSLV010000016.1:0-17867 GCA_038233535.1 Tepidisphaerales bacterium
AACTGGTTTAGGGAACGACTGGTCGTCGCGGGCGAGGCGCCAGACTTGGCGTGCGCTGATCCGGAGCAGGACGGCCAACTCCCGGGCCGTAAGTAGCAGGGGGTGTTCTTGCTTGGGCTTCATCAGCACGCCTCCGGTGACGCCGGATGTCATTCACCCGGAGCGGCGAGCTTGTAGCCCAACGGACCAAAGATTTGGTTGACAAAATGGTCGACAAAAGCGGGATCTACGCGATTCGGTAGCCGCCGGCGCCCTTCCTGCCGGGTAAGTGAACGACATGTGTGAAGATGGGGCGCTCGTTCAGGAGCTGCTTGAGGTCTCTCACGTAGGACCCGCAGATCGCCTCCATCTGGTCCTTGTGCAAGGCACCTGGATAGGCATCGCGCAGTGCTTGTAGGAGCAGATACTGGTTATTGGTGACAGGTCCGCCGGGCACTGGGATGTGGTAGAGCAGCGGTGGTTCATCCCCTCCGTTCAGCGTCAGAGGGCACTCTACTCCCGTTACCAAGCGCAGCTCCTCCTCGGAGATTTCGAGCATTGCGCAGATGTGGCTTCTGGACGATTCCAAAACGAGTGCCACGGCTTCGGCTTGGTCAGGTAAGGCACATGCAAGCTGCACCACGTGCTGCCGAAGCTCCTCGTGAACCTTCCTCACCAAATCGCGTGCTTCGGAATATCCCTGGTCATCATCGGGGGCTAATTGGGCGTACCGCTTCTCTACCTCGCGAAGCCCAGAGATCGTCTCTGCGACGGGGCCGGCGCGATCTGGGCGAATCGTGGTCAGGTCGTTGAGCCTTGGCTCGAACACCGCCACGTCCCTCGCCGCGCCCTCGGCCAGGCGCCGGATGGCGGCCAGTCTGGATGCACGCCTCATCAGCGCAACGACCTGTTGCTGCAGAGCATCTGCAAGATCCGCGGCCGCAGCAGCGTCTAACCTACGCGAGACAACCGCGCAAGTTATGTCCTCTATGAGTGCCGTGACGTGCGTCATGGTTTCGCGGATCCGCGGGGCCAACCATTCGGCCACGGATTCGTCGGGAGGTGTGCTAGTGAGGCGTGGCGCACTCGTGTGCGCCTTCCCGATACCGCTCTCCACCGCCTTCGCCACCAATGCGGCGAACTGCTCCACGATCGCCTGCGGCTCCCCGTTGTTCTCAGACATGCTGAACCCTCCAGCAGTGTCGACGCTCACATGGCTCCGGCGCTGCAGGCAGAGGTATAGTGCAGAGGGTGCGACGGTGCTACAGGCACCTGCGTGGGATTAGCCTGAGATCCGTGAAGCTACGGTCAGCGACACTCGAAAGTGATGAGTGAGTGCTTAGCAGTCACCCGTGGATGACGCACAATGCATGGCAACGTCGCAACGTCAAAGCGGGTGGGTGGGATGACTCCGGAAGAGTTTGTGCAGAAGTGGTCGAAGGCGCAGCTCTCTGAGCGCCGGGCGAGCCAGCGGATGCTTTCGAGATTCACGCCGCCTTGTCTGGCGAGTTAGCTGGTGGTCACGGCTGCCATTCGATCACCTCTACCTGAAGCGTACGTCCTGTACATAGGTACAGAGTCAACGGCAATAGCGGAAGAATTTGTGTGGGAATAACTGCCTCATCAGCCGTGACTGTAAGGCAGTCATGTCGGTTGTGCTCTTAACGCTGCTGGCACTCTTGGCTTTCGCCAATGGCGCGAATGACAACTGCAAAGGAGTGGCGACGCTGGTTGGCTACGGCGCCGCTTCGGCCAGGCGCGCGCTGCTTTGGGCGGCGGTAACGACCGCTGCCGGCGCGGCCGTGTCCTTCTGGTTCGCAGGTGGTTTAGTTCGCAGTTTCAGCACGGGATTATTCAGCAGCGGAAGCATTGCCGATGCGTCGCTCTTCTTTGCCGCTGTTCTCTTCGGGGCGATCGGGTGGATCGCGCTGGCAACGCTTACCGGCCTTCCGGTCTCGACCACGCACGCCATCACCGGCGCGTTGGTGGGGACCGGCCTCGTGGTGCTGGGCAATTCTGATCTCAAGTGGGGTTACCTCGGCTCCAAGTTCGCCATGCCGCTGCTTCTCGGTCCGCTGCTCGGGCTCGTGATCGTCTATCTCGCAGCATGGCCAATCGGGTACGTCGTGGCGCGCAGCGCACGTCGGTGCGTCTGCCTGTTCGACGAGCCGGTGATCGGCCGCAGCCGTATGGCCGCTGCGGTTGCTGCGGACGAATTGACGGTCGTCGTCGACAGCGAGTCCGCCTGCGCGGCCGCTGGTCCGGCCGCCGCAGTCTCGGCAACCTCGGTGACGAATGCCGCCCACTGGCTGAGCAGCGGCTTGGTGGGATTCGCCAGGGGGTGGAACGATACGCCGAAAATCGCCGCGCTGGCGCTGGTCGTGCTGCCGGCGACCCAGCGCACGATGGCCTTCGCAATCGTCGTGATGGCGATGGCCTTGGGTGGGCTCATCGCCGGTCGAAGGGTGCTGCGGACGCTGGCTGAGAAGGTGACGCCATTGCCGCTGTCGCAGTCGCTGACCGCAAGCTTTGTGACGGCTGCCCTTGTGGGTCTGGCGTCATGGAATGGGCTGCCCGTTTCAACCACTCACGTGGCTACAGGCTCGATCGTCGGGGCGGGTTTGAGTAATGACCGCACGCAAGTGCGGTGGGGCAAGGTGACCGAGATCGTGTTGTCGTGGCTCGTGACGGTGCCGGTGGCGGGCCTGCTGGCGGCGATTGCGGCGATCGTCTTGAGGTAGGAGAGAGTGGCTCAGCTCATTTGAGCGGGATGCCAGTGACGGTTGTTCTTTGCGTCATACGATCACGGCGCTGTCGTGGGAGAAGGCAAGGCTGCATCCGCGCCCGCGGGCGGAGGGCCGGAGTGCCAGTGGCCATGAGAGGGGTCCCAATGGCGGTTGTTTTGCGCGTCATATTGCCAGGGGGAAGGATTGCTGAGCGGTTGCGCCGACTCAGGGTTGCTCGCCGCGGGGCGGCGATTGACCAGAACAACAACGGCGAGAATCGCCACCATGCCGGCCGCCACAGTGGGAAGACGCCGCCAGCCCCACTTCGAGCGGGCGCCGACGGACTTGCCCGCGCAGCAATGCTTGTACTTCCTCCCGCTGCCGCAAGGGCAGGCGGCGTTCCGCGCGGGGGCTTTGGAGGATGATGTTATCATTTGAACGAGACTAGCTCCGGGTGCCCATCTTGAGGAACGTGACCATCTCACTGCGCGACATGAACTGTCCACCTCGGAGAACCTGCCCGTCGCCGCCCACGATCAGGATCGTGGGGATGCTGCTGACCGCGTAACGCTGCGCGGCTCGGCCGCCGTCGATTTCGTCCACATCCATGAGCACCGGGATGAATGACCGATTCACCAGTCGTCGCACGTCCTCGTCGGGCCACACCTCGCGTTTCATGATCTGGCACGGCGCGCACCAACTGGCGGTGAAGTCGAGCAGCACGGGCTTGCCGGACTGCTTCGCCTCGGCCAGGGCCGCGGCATAATTGGTTCGCCACGCGATGCCGTCCGGCGGGGGCGGGATCTGCAAGACGTTGTAGACCATCGCCTTGAGAAGCGGCCACTGGACGATGACCAACAGGGCGATGACCGTCAGCCAGAGCAGCCGGCCGCGATGACGACCCAACAGCCCTGGGAGGCGCCTCGGAGGCGAGGCGTGGAGGTCGGCTACGTTCCCAGTGTCGCACTTGGACATACGGCTACTCTCCCTTGGCTGCTCTTGGCGGAAGCGCAGTCTTGAGGGCCTCGTCGCGGACAGGCGCTGCGGGTTCGCGACCGCCGGCCACGACGACTCCGGGCCCCGTTGGGAGGTTGTCCAGCAGCGCCAACGCGTCGCGCGCCACCGCCGCCACATCGCTCGATCGGGACGGCGCACCGGCGATCATCGATTCCAGTGCCGTAGCGCCCTCGCCTCCATGGGCAAGCAGTGTCGCTGCCAGCAGGACCCGGTCCGACTCGCTCCTGTCCTCGGCCTGACGCAGGACATTGGCCAAGACCAGCACCGCCCGGCGATCTTGAATCCCCGCGAGTTTCCGCAGGGGCCAGGCATCCAACCCGCGGCTGCCGTGGCTCTGTTTCACACGTTCGAGCAAGGTGGGCACCGGGTCGTCCAAGGACATGATGCTGACGCGTTGCAGCGCGCCCTCAGCCGCTCGCCGCTCGTGCTCGTCGCGCGGCGACCGTGCGACAGATTCGAGAAACGAGCGCGTCGAGGGGTCGGCGATCTTGCCCAGGGCGTACAAGGCGCTGGTGGCCGCGAAGCCGCCGCGGTAGACCTCGACGAGCGCGTCGATCGATTTTGGCGAAGCGAGTTCCCCGAGGGCGTCGGTGGCGCAGACCTGCAGATCGCCATTGCCGGCGTCTGTTGTCGCCACAATCAGGTCGCCCACCCACCGCTCGTCGCCCAGGCGCCCGAGGTTGTGCGCGAGTTGGCAGGGCCGGAGCGTCCCCGGGTCGTCCATGGCGACGGCGATTGCCGGGCCGGCCTCGCGCACACCGTGGTCGGCGAGCCACCACGCCGCACGCACGCGCTCCTCGCTGACGGGACTCCCTAACAGCGCGACGTGACGATGAACCTCCTCGTCACTCACGGCCGGGGCAACCCCGTCGGCCGACAATCCCCACGATACGAGCGTCGCCGCGATCTTCTGCCGGCGGTCGGGCCGCTGGCCGCGATCGCGGATGTATGTGGCGCCTACGGTGACGAAGACCCATGCTACGAGGAGGAGGAACACCCCCCGGCCGGACCGCCAGAGGCTTTGACTGGGTCTGGTCAGCATGCACACCTCGTCTATTACCCCGTGTCGTCACATTAGGTGAGACAACGGATTCGACGCTTTACCCCCGCTCCAGTGAACACGAACGCTGGCGGCTACTGATTGCAAGGCCGGGGGAGATTCTCACAAGATGGTTGGAAATCCGTGCAACTTGCAATCACCGGGGCGGTGGTCTCGTTTACTCAGGTAGCAGGAATGACGACCGGCGCTTCTGCCAGACACTTGCGTCCGGTTGACCGGAGGTCCGGCAGAAAAAATGGCCGATATGTCCCCAAACATGGATGAACTGCTGCAGCGGGGCTATCGGTATGCGCTGAGCCTTGCGCACGATCGGCACGACGCTGAGGAACTGCTCCAGGAGGCATGTCTGTCGCTCGTGCAGAGCGGCGGGCGACTGCACGTCGGTTCTGTGCTGACGGCGGTCCGCCACCGGTTCATCGACAGGCTGCGGCGCCGAGGCCTGACGATGCAGTCGCTCGATGTTGCCGCGGAAATGATTCGCGAGGTCGCCGGGCCGGCGGCGTTGACGAGCGAACTGGATGCCGAGCTGGAGCGCGCATTGGGGGCGCTGCGTCCGGAGGAGCGAGAGCTCTTGTATCTGGCAGCCGTGGAGGAGATGACAATCGCAGAGATCGCGAAGATGACGGATCGTCCCCGTGGCACGATCCTCAGTCTCATCCATCGGGCGAAGCGGAAGGTCAGGGCGCTTCTGATCGCGGCGCGATACGCGTAAAAGCATTTGGAAACGGTCGACGAACATGCAACCGGAACTGGACAACCTCGACGAGCGCTTGCGTGGCTTTTACCAGCGGCAGAGCATTGCCCCGGCCACAGTCGACCGCCTGAAGCGGAAGCTCAATGCTGCCACGACCACCACGGTTGCCGCCGGTGAATCGGTGACCGCTTCGTTGTCGCGCCTGCGGCGGCCGGTGCTCATTGCCGCGGTGTTTTCGACAATCGCCGCCGTGGCCGCCCTTGTCTTGCTTGTCTTCTGGTTGTCCATCACGCGGCCGGACGAACGCGTGGCGCATCTGGCGGCTCAAGAGGTCGCCCTGAACCATCACAAGCAGCTTGCGGTGGAGTATCCGGCCGCGACGATCGACCAGCTCGCCGGAGCCATGTCCAAGCTGGACTTTACTCCCGTGATGCCGCAACGATTCCGCGACAACGATCATCGCGTGATCGGCGCCCGGTACTGCTCCTTGCGCGGGCAGATCGCAGCGCAAATCCGGCTGACAGACACCAGCGGCCGTACCTGCACGTTGTACGAAGCGCGTCCAATGAACGAGCTGGCAGAAGTGGCCGCTGCCGAATTCGAGATTGATGGGTGTCGAATAGAAGTGTGGCGCGAGGCGGGCCTGCTCATGGTGCTGGCCGGCCCCGCGCACCAGTGAACAAAGGAGCAATGCGATGAGAAACGTACGATGGTTCGCGGTTGCGGCGATGGTTGCCCTGGTGGCAATGGCGGCCATGCTGCCCAGGGGCGTTTTGGCGCAGGACAGTGCGAAAGCAACCACGGAGAAGCCGAAGGTCGTGGGCGTGCTGTTCTACGCCGACTGGTGCGCCTCCTGCAAGGTGCTCGACCCCAAGCTCGACGAGGTGAAGAAGCAGTTCATGGATCAGCCGATCTACTTCACCCGCGTGGACCTGACCGACGACTGCACGAAGAAGCAGTCGGGGATGTTGGCCGAGTGGGTCGGGCTGGGCGAGATCTATCGCGAGCACGCCTCGAAGACCGGGTTCATGCTTTTGATCGACCCGCAGACCAAGAAGGTCCTCAGCAAGCTCACCAAGGCGCAGAGCGAAGCTGAACTGAAGGCCGCGATGGAAGATGCCCTTGCCCAAGTGAAGTGAGTTGGAAGGCGCCGATGATGCAGCGAAAGGCAATCCCGGTGGCGAAACGAGTTGGCAAGGTCAAGCTCACGTATTGGCTGGTGATCCTGTGTGGCCTGGTCGGCGCGCTCGTCTACCGTCTGTGGCCGATGTCGGAGACCCCCGTGTTCGCCGACGCCAAGAAGACTGACGGAACGTACGTGCACACCAACCGGTTGGCCAACGAGAAGTCGCCGTACCTGCTTCAGCACGCGCACAACCCGGTGGACTGGTATCCCTGGGGCAAGGAAGCGTTCGAGAAGGCGAAGAAGGAGAACAAGCCGATCTTCCTCTCCATCGGCTACTCGACCTGCCACTGGTGCCACGTGATGGAGGAGGAGTCTTTTGCCAACCCCGAGATCGCCAAGTTGATGAACGAGAACTTCGTCAACATCAAGGTCGATCGCGAGGAGCGGCCGGACGTAGACCGCGTGTACATGAACTTCGTCGTCGCCACCACCGGCAGCGGCGGCTGGCCGATGACGGTTTTGCTCACGCCGGATCTTAAGCCGTTCTGGGGCGGGACGTATTTCCCACCCGATTCCAAGTTCGGCATGCCGGGGATGAAGCAGATCATCCCGCAGATCGCCCAGGCGTGGCAGAAAGACCGCGAGAAAGTCATTGCTTCCGCCAATGACATCACCCAGCAGTTGCAGAAGACGGTGGCGGTCGCGCCCGATCCGGACGCGGAGTTGGAGAAGGCGTCGCTCATGAAGGGCTATGAGCAGCTCGCCGCCAGCTTCGACGAGCGGCTCGGCGGATTCGGCCGCGCGCCGAAGTTCCCGCAGCCGGTCAACGTCAACTTCATGCTCCACTACCACCACCGCAGCGGAGAAAAGAAGGCGCTGGATATGGCCCTGACGACACTCCAGCAGATGGCCAGGGGCGGCATGCACGACCAGCTCGGCGGCGGGTTCCACCGCTACAGCACCGACGAGCGATGGTTCCTGCCGCACTTCGAGAAGATGCTCTACGACCAGGCGCAACTGGCCAACGTCTACCTCGACGCCTATCAGATCACCAGGGACGAGTTTTACGCCAGTGTGGCACGCGACATCCTCAATTACGTGCTTCGGGACATGACGGGCAAAGACGGCCAGTTCTACTCAGCCGAAGACGCCGACAGCGTCGCCGATCCGGCCCGCCCCGACAAGAAGACCGAGGGCGCGTTCTATGTCTGGACGGACGAAGAAATCCGCCGGACTCTCGACGAGCGAGCGGCCGACGTCTTCTCCTATTACTACGGCGTGGAGAAGAGTGGCAACGTCGATCGCGACCCGCACAACGAATTCCCCCACAAGAACGTGCTCTACGTCGCGCACTCGACCGAGGAAGCGGCGGAGAAGTTCAATCTGTCGCAGCAGGAGGTCCAGAGCCTCCTCGCCGACGGGCGGGCGAAGATGCTCAAGGCCCGCGAGGCCCACCCCAGGCCGCACCTCGACGACAAGACGATCGTCGCGTGGAACGGACTGATGATCTCCCCGATGGCCCGCGCCGGTCTTGTTCTGGATGAACCCCGCTACACGCAGGCGGCGGCCAGGGCGGCGGAGTTCATCAAAACGAACCTGTACAACTCTCAGACGCACATCCTCACCCGCGTGTGGCGCGAAGGCCGTTCCGACATTGACGGTTTCCTCAGCGACTACGCCTTCTTCATCCACGGCCTGCTTGACCTTTACGAAACCACGCTCGACATTCGCTGGCTGAAAATGTCGCTGGACCTGCAAGAGAAGCAGGACGCGCTCTTTTGGGATAAGCAGGCTGGAGGCTACTTCGATACCACCGGAACCGATCCGAGCGTGCTGATGCGCATGAAAGAGGACAGCGACAACGCCGAGCCTTCGGGGAATTCCATCGCTGCGCTGAACCTGCTGCGCCTGTCGCAGATGACCGACAGCAAGGAGCTGCGGGAGAAGGCCCAAAAGACGATTAGCGCGTTCTCCGGGCGGCTGTCACAGTATCCTGCTGCCATGCCGCAGATGCTCGTCGCGTTCGATTTCCACCTCGACAAGCCCAGGCAGATCGTGCTGGCCGGCAAGCCGGACGCCGCGGATACCCGCGCAATGCTGAAAGAAGTCCACAGCCGCTACATGCCGAACAAGATCATCCTGCTCGCTGACGGCGCGGCGGGGCAGGAGTTTCTCGCCGATCGCGTCGCATTCCTGCAGAGTGTCAGCCCCATTGACGGTCAAGCGACCACTTACGTCTGTGAGAACTTCGTTTGCCAGCTCCCCACCAATGATCTGGCCGTGCTGCGCCGGCTGCTTATCGGCGCACAAGGCGACTAGCGGTGGGCTGGCAGCAGTGGACGCACCCTTCGGAGTCAAGGAGCATCAGCATGTCAGGATCGCCACGCGACCGGAAACGCATCGTCTTCGTCGGCGTTGCCGCAATGGTCATTGTTTCAGCCGGTGTGGCGCAGCTTCGCGGACAGCAGGCGGCCAGCGGCGATGCCGCGACCCATTCGAAAGATGCGCCCGAGCGGCGCGATGCGGCGGCAGCATGGGCCGAGCTGCGCCGATCCATCGAAGCGCGCTTCCGCGCCGCGCAGGACGATGACCGCGCGGCGGTCGCACGTAAAGCCTTGATTGACCTCCGCGATTTCGCCAAAACTCACAAGGGTACCGAGCAGGCGGCCGTGGCGATGTTCAACCACGGCATGCTGGCAGCGTCGACGGAGGACTTCAGCGCCGCTGCCAACTCGCTTGAAGAGGCGTTGTCGCAGACCACCGACGCGCAGCTGCGCGCCGCGATCGAAGCGCAGATCGCCTCACTGGCCATTCGTCCCGGGCAATCGCCGCCGGCATTTACAGCAAAGTCGCTCAGCGGCGAAGAGATCTCCGCGGCTAAATACAAGGGCAAGGTGCTCCTCCTGGACTTCTGGGCCACCTGGTGCGCCCCCTGCATCGCCGAATTGCCCAACGTCAAGAAGGTCTACGAAGCCTATCGCGGCCAAGGTTTCGAGATCGTGAGCATCAGCTTGGATCAGGACGAGCAGACGCTACGCGATTTCGTCAAGCAACGCGGGCTGAACTGGACCCACGTCTACAACGACTCTCTGCCCGCGGGTCAGGACCTCGCGACCAAATATAGCGTCACCACCATTCCGCAGATGATCCTCATCGGCCGCGACGGCAAGATCGCCGGCGTGCAGCTACGCGGGGAAGCCCTTGAGGACGCCGTGAATAAGGCACTCGCGAGTCCTGCCCAGGCGGAGTAGCAGAGATATCGAGCCTCGAGATGGTCAAGTTCCTCAAGGAGTTCTCGACCGGGCTAGCTCGATTGATCGCCCGTCGATTCCGTTGAGAAAGTGAAACCGGCCTCAGCGACGATGCTCGTTCGCGGGAGCTTTCTTTCCCTCATCTGGAATAAACGTGGCTTCTGCAGGCACATCATCTGCATAAGCGGGGTTTAACGCGTCGTTCGCCCTGGCAGCATGGGAAGTCGCAACGAGAGCGATGGGAGCATTGAGTATGAGCACCCATGGGAATGGAAAGCTCGCACGAGGTGGAGTTGACGACGGCGTGGAGACTGCCGTTCGAAGGCGTTATGCGGAGGCGTCACGCCAGCACGAGGATTGCCTTTGCGTGCCGAGCAATGGCTATGACGCGAAGTACCTGGCCGCCCTCCCCGAAGAGATCGTCCGCTGCGACTACGGCTGCGGCGACCCAAGCCGCTTTGTCCTCGAAGGTGAGACTGTGCTAGACCTGGGGAGCGGCAGCGGAAAGGTCTGCTACATCTGCGCGCAAATCGTCGGCCCGAAAGGGCGCGTGATTGGCGTCGATTTCAATCAGCCGATGCTCGATCTGGCGCGCAAGCATCAGAAACACATCGCCGAAGCCCTGGGCCTTCACAACACCTCCTTCCGCAAAGGAAAGATTCAGGATCTGCAGCTCGATCTCGATGAGTTCGAGGAATGGCTCGCGGCGAACCCCGTTTCCGACGCCGACGGCTACCTCCAGGCCCAGGCCGAGGCGGATCGTCTGCGGCAGGAATCGCCGATGATCCCGGATCACAGCATCGACGTGATCGTCAGCAACTGCGTGCTCAACCTGGTCAACCCCGGTGAGAAGCGGCGGCTCTTCGGCGAGATGTTCCGGGTGCTCAAGGTGGGCGGCCGCTGCGTGATCAGCGACATCGTGTGCGATGAGGACGTGCCGGAGGACCTGCAGAAGGACCCGCAGCTTTGGAGCGGCTGCATCAGCGGCGCTTTTCGCGAGGACCTGCTGCTCAAGCTTTTCGAGGACGCCGGCTTCTATGGAATTCAGATGATCGAGCGGACCAACGGCCCCTGGCAAACGATTCGCGGCATCGAATTCCGGTCCGTGACCGTCCAGGCTTTCAAGGGCAAGCAGGGTCCGTGCTTCGAGCGGAACCAGGCAGTCATCTACAAGGGGCCGTGGCGGAAGGTGACCGATGATGATGGTCATGTGCTCGAACGCGGGCGACGGGCGGCGGTATGCGACAAGACGTTCCGCCTCTACCAGCGCGAACCATACCGCGACCAATTCTACTTCGTCGAGCCGCGCGAGCCGGTGGCGATCGAAGCCGCTAAACCCTTCGACTGCCGCGGGAGTGCGATCCGTCATCCGCGCCAGACGAAAGGGCTCGACTACGACGCGACGACGGAGGCGAGCAAATGCTGCGGCCCCGACGGCTGTTGCTGAGCGCATCCATGCGAGGTGAACAGAGGATCCATATGCCCGATGCAATCGAATCGGCAGCCGCGCTCGAGCCGCCCGTACCGATCGAGCCGATGGACGAGCACAACCGGCGTCTGCTCGCCAATGTCCATCCGCCCCAGTGGGTCAACCCAGAGCCGGCCGACCGTTACAACCTGGTGGTGATCGGGGCGGGCGCGGGCGGGCTTGTTAGCTCAATCGGAGCGGCGTCGCTCGGCGCCAAGGTCGCTCTGGTGGAGCGGCACCTGCTGGGCGGCGATTGCCTCAATGTCGGCTGCGTGCCATCCAAGGCACTCATTCGCTGCGCCCGCGCGTACGCGGATTTGCGGGACGCGGAGCAGTACGGGGTGAAGGTCACGGGAACTGCCGACGTAGATTTCGCCGCCGTGATGGAGCGGATGCGGCGGCTGCGGGCACAAATCAGCCGGAACGATTCGGTCCAGCGCCTGCGGAGTGAGGGGGTAGATGTCTTTCTTGGCGACGCGCGCTTCGCCGGGCCGAACTCAGTTGAAGTCGACGGCCGAAGATTGCATTTCCGGAAGGCGGTGATCGCCACCGGCGCACGACCGTCCGCCCCGCCGATCCCCGGCCTGGCTGAGACCGGGTATCTGACCAACGAAAACATCTTCTGGCTAACAGAGTTGCCCAAGCGCCTGGCAGTGATCGGGGCAGGGCCGATCGGGTGTGAGCTTGCGCAGGCGTTCGCGCGCCTCGGGAGCAAGGTGTCCCTGTTCGAGGCGATGCATGGGATCATGCCAAACGAAGACCGCGACGCCGCCGATGTGGTGTGGGACTCGATGGCCCGCGATGGCGTCGAACTGTTCTGCTGCGGCCAGCATCTGACGGTAAGCCGCGATCCCGACGGCAAGCGCCTCGTCGTCGATTCTCACGGCCGACATGTGGACGTGATGGTGGATGAGATCCTGGTCGGCGTGGGGAAGAAGCCGAACGTCGAGGGGCTGAACCTTCAGGCGGCGGGCGTGGGCTACGACCTGAAGAAAGGGGTTCTGGTGAACGACCGGATGCAGACGTCAAACCGCAATATCTATGCGGTCGGCGACGTCTGCTATCCGCACAAGTTCACGCACGTTTCCGACGCCCTGGCGCGCATCGCGCTCCGCAACGCACTATTCTTCGGGCGGGCGAAGGCGAGCGATCTCGTCATTCCCTGGTGCACCTATACCGACCCAGAGGTCGCCCATGTCGGCATGTACGAGAAGAACGCGAAGGAGCAGGGCATCGAGGTGGAAACCTACCGGGTTGACCTCTCCGACGTTGATCGGGCGATTCTCGACGGTGAGGATCGTGGTTTCGTCAAAGTGCTTACCAGGAAGGGAACCCACAAGATTCTCGGAGCGACGCTGGTGGCGAGGCACGCGGGGGAGATGATCTCGGAGATCACGCTGGCGATGGTCGCGGGCGCGGGGCTGAAGACGCTGTCCAAGACGATCCATCCCTATCCCACGCAGGCCGAAGTCATTCGCAAGGCCGGTGACGCGTACTTCCGATCGCGCCTGACGCCGACGGTGAAGAAACTCTTCGCGAAATTCCTGGCGTGGCGGCGGTGACCGAGCCGGACGGCCTCATTGACGACGGGGGCACCAACTGAACATCCATGTACGGAACGATTAAAGTCGGCGTGATCATTCCCGCCCTCAACGAGGAGGCGGCGATCGGCCATGTCCTGCGCGCACTGCCGTCCTGCGTGGACGAGGTCGTGGTCGTGGACAATGGCTCGACCGATCGCACCGCCGACGTAGCTCGATCGCTGGGGGCGCGAGTGGTAAGCGAAGCCAGGCGTGGCTACGGGCAAGCGTGCCTGACTGGCACGCAGGCGCTCGGGTTGGTTGACGTCGTCGTGTTCATGGACGCAGACGCCAGCGATTACCCGGAAGAATTGGTCAACCTGGTACAACCGATTGCCGACGGCGTAGCCGACCTGGTGATCGGCTCGCGAATTCGCGGCGTTTGCGAGCGGGGTGCGCTGACGCCCCAGCAGCGGTTTGGCAATTGGCTCGCCTGCCACCTCATTAAGGAACTGTTCGGCCACCACTTTTCTGATCTCGGGCCGTTCCGCGCCATCCGACGGACCGCGCTTGAGCAGATGCATATGGACGATCTCAACTATGGTTGGACCGTGCAGATGCAGGTCCGTGCCGTGAAGCACAATCTTCGCGTGGTCGAAGTCCCGGTGAGCTATCGACGCCGCATCGGTCGCTCCAAGATCTCCGGCACGATCCGCGGCGTGCTGAGTGCTGGCAGCAAGATTCTCTATACCATCTTCAAAGAGTGGCTTCGACCAGTTAGCGAGGCGAGACAGGAGTGGCTGCTCGTATTTGCGCGCTATCCACAGCCTGGGCTCACCAAGACGCGGCTCATTGACGCATTGGGAGCCGAGGGTGCGGCGACGCTGCAGCACCGGATGACACTCGGCCTCCTCCAGCAGACGAGACGCCTGCGTGATCGCAGGGGCACTCGCATCGTTGTTCACTACGCCGGCGGGGATCTGCCTCTGATGCAGTCACAGTATGGGAAGGACGTATCGTACCGGCCGCAATGCGAGGGAGAGCTTGGAAAGCGGCTCGGCGCAGCATTCGCCGAGGCGTTTTCGAGAGGCGCCCCGGCTGTCATCGCGGTCGGCACCGATTGCCCGGCGCTGACCGAGTCGATACTTGGGAGAGCACTCGATGCATTGAACGGGGACGACGTCGTGGTCGGACCGGCCACGGACGGCGGGTACTATTTGATCGGCCTGCGCCGATTGCAGGCGTCTCTCTTTCACGCAATTGACTGGGGCACCAGCCGCGTGCTGGGACAGACCCTTCACGCCGCTCACGAGGCTGGGCTCTCGGTCCGACTCCTTGACCCACTCAATGACGTCGATCGCCCGGAGGATGTCGTTCACGGTCGGCAGCACCTCGACTCTGCCGCGCCCCGCATCTCGATCATCATTCCCGCGCTCAACGAACACGAGCACATCGGCCGCGCAATTCGTTCGGCCATCACCGCCGATGACGCAGAGGCGGAGATTATCGTCGTCGATGGGAACAGCAGCGACGAAACGGTGACCGTCGCACGGAGCTGCGGTGCAACAGTGCTGCATGGCGGGCGCGGCCGGGCACGACAGATGAATGCCGGAGCGGCCGCAGCTCGAGGCGAGGTGCTACTGTTCCTGCACGCCGACTCGCAGCTTCCGGTCCATTACGTGCGACATGTCCGCCATATCCTGGCTTGGCCCGGCACCGTGGCCGGTGCCTTTAGCCTGGAAATCCAACCCACGGGCCTTGGGATGCGCGTGCACGCTGCAACAACCAACTTTCGATCCCGCGGATTAGGAATCCCCTACGGCGATCAGGCAATCTTCCTTACACGGGCGACGTTCGACGCCTTCGGCGGGTATCCGGACACAGCGATCATGGAGGATCTCGAGTTCGTTCTGCGTCTTCAGGGATTTGATCGCATTCGAATTGCCAACGCACTTGTGCGGACCTCCGGCCGGCGTTGGCAGCGACACGGGGTGTGGAAGATGAGCCTACTGAATCAGCTAGTGATCGTCGCATATATGTTCGGAGCACCCGCGGAGTTGGTGCGGCGATGGCGCGAATCGGGAATAATTCTTCCGCGGCGGGCACTCCTATGCGGGATGTACCACCCTGCAGGGTGTAACCGCCAGGCCAGCGAACTAAGGCGACGGACCGGATATGAAGCAGTCGGACCGCAGGAAATCGCTTTTTGAGTCGTGGGTCCGCGACTACGGCGGCGATATCTACCGCTGTGCCCTGCGCCTATGCGGTGATTCCAATTGCGCCGAGGAGTTGGCCCAGGAGGTCTTCTTCGAAGCGTGGCGATCGATGGACTCGTTGCGGGATTCGGCGAAGGCGCGCGCGTGGTTGCTGAGCATCCTGAGGCATCGCTATATGCACTGGCTGCGGGATGAGAAGCGGCGTCCGAAAGCAACGTTTAACGCCGAAGCGGAAGCGGAGCTGGTCAGCAGCGGCCAAGCATCGCCCGCTGAACTGCTCGCCCGGCAAGAGTCGCTGCAGGCGGCGCTGAGCGATTTGGACGACCGCTACAAGGTTCCGTTCCTGCTCGTATTTCTGGAGGGGATGACGTGCCAGCAGACGGCGACGTTTCTGGACATCCCGCTCGGCACGGTGCTGTCAAGGATTCACCGTGCCAGGCAGTTCCTCCGCAAACACCTGGACAGTGAGCGGCCGCAATCGGGACACCTGAGGATTCATCCGGAGGAGACGGATTCTGATCAGCCGCCAGGACGTATCGGAGGTGCATCATGAATGCCGAACAGATTGAGCAGTTGCGTCGGCGAATGGGAGAGCTGGCCACGCTGCCGCACGATGATCCGCAGCGCCAGGCGCTGGTTCAGCAGATTAGCGAGGTGAATGGGGCGTTGGAGCGGGAGTGGCTGGAGCTTATCCATGCCGATGAACAGTTGCGCATCGATCTGGCACGCGTGACGCCGCCGCCGGGGCTGGAAGAGCGACTGCTGGCGATCCCCGGCCAGGCTGGATTGCGCGGGCGGTGGACCTTTCGACCGTCTCACTGGCTTTCAGCGCTGGCGGCAGTGCTGGTGATCGCTGTCGCGCTCTGGGGCCTAACGAGCGTGAAGGAGCAGCGCGTGGCGCGCGCGATTGATTTGGTGGCGACCGTCACCATGGCGAGCCATGCGAGCGAGCCGGAACTGGACATCACGTCATCGGACTGGAAGGCGATTGTGGCGGCCTCTCAGCAGTCGGTGCACTACCCGCTCGACCTGCCGACGCTGGACCCGAGCTTGAGGCTGACCGGCGCCAAGGTGATCGAACTCGCCGGCAACACGATGCTCTATACGCGGTGGGAACACGGCAGCGAGCGCTATTCGCTATATCAGTTCTGCGGCAAGGACTTCGGCCTGAAACGACCGCTGCCACGCCAGGAACTAAAGCCTTCTCCAAAGGCCGACTGCAGCGTGATCGTTTGGACGGAAAACCATTGTGACTACGCCTTAGTCATCGAGGAAAGTTTACCCGCGAGCGAGCCGGCGCAGCGCTCTGCCCTGCGGTCGATCTGACGGAGCAATCATGTCGCTCAAAGTAGCTGTTATTTTGTTGGCGGACGTCGGCAGCCCCGGTGACATGGGGCGAATGGCCAATGCGCTAGTCACGGCGCAGGAGTGCCATCAAGCCGGAGATCAGGTGAAACTCATCTTTCGACGGGGCCGGGACCAAGTGGATTCCCGAACTGTCAAGCCCTCAGCACAAGTACCATTCCCTCTTCATGTCGGTTCGCGAAACCATCGCCGGCGTATGCCAGTACTGTGCCGGCGCGTATAGCGTCGCCGATAAAGTCCGCTCTGCCGGGTTCGAACTGATCGATGAGTACGAAGGCCACCCGAGCCTGCGCCAGCTGATCGCGCAAGGCTTCTACATCGATACCTTTTGACGAGACCTCGCCAAGCGAGAAGATCCTGCCGGAGCGTGAAGGGGGCCGGTGTCGATGAGCAGCAGACACATGGATCTCGGCGTTCCGAGCGCCACGGCATCATTGGCGACGGCGTCGCTCGTCGCCGCCGATGGCACGCTCGATCGGCCCCATTACGACGGCGCGTCACCTGCGGCTCGATCCCGGAAGCCTGCGGCTTGGCAGCCAGCGATACAGCGATGGCCGGGCGTCACTGATCACAACCTGGAATCGAAGGGAGCTTGGAATAGTTGCGCCATGACTTGGCACTTACCTTTCAACGGCAACACCTTAGCCGCGAGCCGGGAGCGGAGGCTTATGAGCATCGCATTACCCATAGAAGTCACCGTAGCGGGCCGAAATGCCTTCGATCGACGGGTAGCCGCGACGACGGCGACCCGTCTCACCGCGGCGCATATTGAGACCGTCCAGGTGAACGTGGGCCTGCGGTGCAACCTCGCTTGCCATCACTGTCACGTGGAGTCGTCACCCGCCCGCAAGGAGGAAATGGACTGGCCAACAATGCAGCTGGTCTTGACGGCTACTGAAAAGACGAACGCCAGGACGATCGACATAACCGGCGGCGCGCCGGAGATGAATCCGAACTTCCGGCGGCTGGTCGTTGCGGCGAGCACGAGTGGATTCTCAGTGATCGTGCGAACCAACCTGACGATCATGCTGGAGACCGGGTACGAAGACCTGCCGTCTTTCTTCGCCTCGCAGAACGTGCACCTGATTGCGTCATTGCCGTGCTACCTCGAGACCAACGTGGACAAGCAGCGCGGCACTCACGTCTACCGCGAAAGCGTCGAGGTGATCCGGCGGCTCAACGGCGTGGGTTACGGCACGAGGGATGAGCTCCCGCTCGACCTGGTCTACAACCCCGGTGGTGCGACGCTCCCGCCGGATCAGCACAAGCTGGAGGAAGCCTACCGCCGCGAGCTCGATCAGCGCTTCGGCATCCGCTTCAACCGGCTGCTGACGATCACCAACATTGCGATCGGGCGGTACCTTCACGACCTGGCCCGGCAAGGCAAAGCCGAGCAGTACCAGCAGCTTCTGCGCGATTCCTTCAACCCGGCCACCGTCGAGGGG
>JBBSLV010000017.1:0-17841 GCA_038233535.1 Tepidisphaerales bacterium
GGCGAGGTAGCTGCCGGTGACGGCGAAGTACATGTGGCCGCGCGGCTCGTTGGGCTTGGCTTCGAACGCGAACTTGTAGCCGAACTTGTTTTGAATGTTCCACTCGCAGAGGAAGTTGATGGCCTCGCGGAAGCGCTTGATGGCGTCGACGGGGTTTTTGGCCGCGTCGGTCTCGGACCCCTCGCGGCCGCCCCAGAAGACGTAGGTCTTGGCGCCCAGCGTCGCGCCATATTCCATGGCGCGCATGGTTTTCTGGATGGCGTAGGCGCGGACGCGCGCGTTGTTGCTGGTGAACGCGCCGTCCTTGAAGGAGGGGTCGGAGAAGAGGTTCGTCGTCGCCATCGGGCAGACGAGGCCGTTGTCCTTCATGCCCTTCTTGAAGTCGCGGAGGATTTGATCGGCCTCGGCTGCGCTGGCGGTGATGGGGATGGCGTCGTTGTCGTGGAAGTTTGCGCCGTACGCGCCGACCTCGCCGAGCAGATCGAGGATCTGGCGGACGCTGATGCGCTCGCGCGTTGGCTCGCCGAACGGGTCGCGGCCGACGTTGCCGACGGTCCAGAGGCCGAACGTGAACTTCAGTTTGGGGTCGGGGGCGTAATCAGGCATCGTGCGGGGTTCCTTCCTCGAATTGGGTGACGCGGGAGTGTACCGGCCGTTTCGTCGGGATTCATCCCCTCCGTCGTACGCCGAACTGGTTGAAGCGCTCCGCTGCGCGGTATGATGGGGACGACCGGGCCTTTCTCAGAACGGCCGCGAGCGGGAGGCATCGCCATGGCAGCGGGTGAAGGGGAAGGCGGGATGGGCACGACGAGCTGTCCCGATTGTCACAAGCGCTACCCCTGGCGCGACGGCCTTGAAGGCAGGAAGCTCAAGTGCAAGTGCGGCAACGTGTTCGAGGCCGCCCTCGACCTGGAGGGGGCGATGCCGGACCGTGATGATCGCACGTACGACGTGGCCGGGGATTACGTCGCGCCGATGGCGCCGCGGGCGGTGTCGGCGGGGCCAACGGGGTCGACGGCGGCACCGATCATGCCGGCTGGATCGGTATCGTTGGCCCCCGGTTCCGCGCAGCGGGGGGGCGGGAAGGTGCTCACCTACGCGCACGCCACCCCCGCGGAGGCGGCGGAGCTTCGCGAGCGGTCGATGTTCCGCGAGTGGTACCTGCCGATCATGATCCTGGGCGTCGGGGGCGCGTGCTGGGCCGGGCAGGTCGTCGTCGAATCGCGCGCCGGAACCGGCGCGGGCACGGGGGGGCTGATCGGCGCGGCGTTGTTCGGCATCGCGCTCAACGTCGTGCTGACGCTGGCCGCCGTCGCGGTGTCCGGCAAGCTGATGTCGATCGACTTCGGCTCGATCCCCGAACTGATCCTGAAGGTCACCGCGACGGCCGTCCTTGGCGGAGCGCTGGGGGCGCTGACGATCAGCATCTTCCCCAAGGACGACCTGAACGGCCCGATCATCGCCTTGCACGTGGTGATGATCCTGTACTGGATTCTCTTCTACACCTTCTTTGAAATGGACCTTCAGGAATGCCTGATGACCGTTGCCATCGTCACCGCGTTCCACATCGCGGGGTTCTGCATTGTGTTTAAGCCTATATGAAGGAGTTGCCAGCTGTTAGTTGTTAGTTGTCAGTCAAGAGGAAGACCTTGTCTGCACTGGCAACTACCAATTCGCAACTGGCAATTTCCTCCCCCCTACATCCGCAGCAGAAAATACTTTTGCCCCACGTCCTTGGTCGTCGAGCGGAGGCCGTTGTGCTTCTTCTCGAACTCGAAAAGTTGCTTGCGCATGACGGGATCGTCGGGGAGTTCGACGGCGACGGACTTGCTGATCACTTCCCCGAACGCCAGCACCTTGACCGCGCCCATCGCGTAGAGCCGGTCGGCGAATGCCGACGCCTGACCCTCGCTCATGCTCAGGAACATGTGACGGTTGTGCGCCTTGAGCCACTCCTTCACTTCCGTTCCGTTCTCGTTCTCGATCATCGCGACGATCATCGCGTCGTCGCCCACCATCGGCTTCTTCGGGCCGAGTCCCCCGCCCTTGATTGCCAGCCCGGCGAAGATGCCGCCGCCGACGAGCAGCACGAGAATGGCGATGGGGATGACGATCTTTCGCTTGGAGTCGTTCGCGTCCTGCTCCTGCGCGACGACGCGCCGCCGGCCGTGCGTGGGGTAGGCGGCGCCGAGGTTGGGGCCGGCGGCAGTGGGGGGCGCCATGGTCGCGGAGCCGGCGCCTTGCGCAGGCGCGGCGGCGGTGGGCATGCGCGTGACGATCTTCTTCGGCGCGGGGATCGCCCGGAAGTCGCTGTCCTCTTCCAGCGCGAATACGTCCGGCTCCTCCGCCGGCGCGGCCGGCAGGACCGTCGGGGGAACGGCGGCGAACAACTCCCCGCACTTGCAGCGAACTTTCTTCCCGGCCAACTGCGGCTTCCACGGATAGCTCGACCCGCACGCCGGACACGAGATGAACCCTGCGCCAGCCATCGTGACCTCCCGTTTATTCGCAACACAGAATATCACGCGGCGGGCGTGGGGGCCACGAAATCAGATGATTGACGATGCCGGCGGTCCGGCAAAAAAACGTCGGTATGGCAGGGGCGACGACGCAGGCGGGAAATTGTGCACCACGGAGCACACGGAGCACACGGAGGAAGGCACATAGGGAGTTTGCAACTTGTTTTCGTAGCACGGGTTTTCAACCCGTGTTTTTCGTGACGAACGCACGGGTTGAAAACCCGTGCTACACAAAAGTTCACAGGCTCAGGAGCGACCGAGCCGTCTCTGTCATTTCTCCGTGCTCTCCGTGTGCTCCGTGGTGAATCGTCTCCGATGGTTATGTTCGCAGCGTCGCGCCGAGTTCCTTCTTCGCGGCGTTGATCACGCGCTGCACCGCCGGTTCGACCTGCTCGTTTGTGAGCGTACCGGCAGGGGAGCGGAAGATCAGCGTGGTCGTGACGCTTTTCTGACCCTTCTCCAGCGGCTTACCGCGGTAGGTGGTGACGTATTCGACTTCTTCCAGATGCTCCGGTCGAAGCGAGCGGATGAGCGAGTCGATTTGCTCGTAGCGCGTCGAGTCGCCCAAGATCAGCGACAAGTCCCGGCGGATGGCGGGGAAGCGCGGCAGCGGCTTTAACTGCGGCACGTGCTGCGCGCCCGCGAGCAGCGGGGCCAGCTCCAGCTCGGCGGCGGCGGGGACGTGGTGCAGCCCGAGTTTGTCGACGATCGCGCGATCGATCCGTCCGAGGCGCCCGACGACTTGCCCGCCCCATTCGATGCGCGCGCACGTGCCGTAGCCGCGGCGCTGGTCGGGGATGACTTTCAGTTCACGCGTTCGGTCCAGACGCTCCATGATCGCTTCGACGGCGCCGCGGACTTCGCGCAGATCGGAACTGCCGACCAGCCCCACCTGGCGGCGCTCGTCCACCCCGGCGACGGTGTTCCAGAACGTCGAGCCGGTCTCGAACAGCTTCGCTTCGGGCGTGCCGTTGGTTTCGTTACGACGCACCGCTTCGAGCAGGCCGGGCAGGAGGCTGGGGCGGAGGCGCGCGTCCGATTTCCGCACCGCCGCTTCCACCCGCGGGAGCGACTGCGCCTCGGCCGGCGCGAAGTCGTCCGCCAGGGCATCGCTGACGAAGCTGAACGTGACGGCCTCGAAGTACCCCGCGGCCACGAGCGTCTCGCGGATCAGCTCCATCGACCGCTGCCACGGCTCGGGCGGCGTCAGCCGGATCGACACCGTGTCGCGCACGGGCACCTGGTCGTACCCGATCACGCGCGCCACCTCCTCGATCAGGTCCACCTCGATGTTCAGGTCCAGTCGCCAGCTCGGCACGGCGACGGTCACCACGTCGGATGAGAGGTTTGGCGACAGTTGCAACCGATCCAGCGCCGCCACAACGTCGCTGGGCGGCACGTCGATCCCCAGCAGTCGCTTCAGCCGCGGCAGGCGCAGCGTGAGCGTCCTGGGCGAATGCCCGCTGTCCCCCGCGACGGCGGCGCCGCTCAGCAGCTCCCCACCCGCGATTTCAAGAATCAGCTGCGCCGCGCGCAGGCCGGCGCGCTCGGGCAGCGTGGGATCGATGCCGCGCTCGAACCGGTAGGAGCTGTCGCTCTTCATCGCCAGCGCCCGGGCCGTCTTGCGAACCGACAGCGGGTCGAACCGTGCCGACTCCAGCAGGACGTTGACCGTGCCGGTCGTCACTTCCGACGCCAATCCCCCCATCACCCCCGCGACGGCGACGGGTTTCTCCGCGTCGGCGATGACGAGCATGCCCGGCGAGAGCTCGCGCTCCTTGCCGTCGATGCTGATGAGCTTTTCGCCCTTGCGCGCGTCGCGCACGACGATCCGTTGCCCCGCCAGCGTATCGAGGTCGAACGCGTGCAGCGGCTGCCCATGCTCGAACATGACGTAGTTCGTCACGTCCACGACGTTGTTGATCGATCGCAATCCGACGGCTTCCAGGCGCTTCACCAGCCACGCAGGGCTGGGCCCGACCTTCACCCCGCGAATGACGCGCGCCACGTAATGCGGGCAAAGCCCCGATGCCTCGATCGTGACCGAAGTCACCCCCCCGATTGGCGAGCCCGCTTCAGCGGGCGGGGTCTTCGCCTCACGAAACGGTTGCCCAAGCAACGCCCCCACCTCCCGCGCCACCCCCACGTGCGACAAACAGTCCCCCCGGTTGCTGGTGACCTCCACGTCGAGAACAAAGTCGTTCCCCTGCGCCATAATCGATTCGATGGGGAACCCCCCGCGCATCAGCGCATCGCCGATCAGTTCAGCGCCCGGGGGCTGGGGGAGGAAATCACTGAGCCAATCGCGGCTGATCTTCATGGGTGGCGAAACACTCTATTCGGGCAGGGGGAGGTGTCAATTTCCGGAACTCAAGAAGCTTGTAGGCACGAGCCGGCAGAAATGAATGTCGACCGGCTTTCTTCTCATTGGCTTATGGCTTCCGGCTACTGGCTTCTCTCCGCTGGTATTATCGGTAACCTTGCCGGGCGCAGTTCGTGCGCTGCTGCGGGTTAAAGTTTGCGCTGGGCGCACGTCGAAACTGAACCTGTCAGCCATGCGAGCCGAACGGATTCGGCCCGCGAAGTTGTTCCCGGACAAGGAGGTTCCTCACCCCCACCTTCGTGCCCATCAGGCACGTCCAGCATCCCCTCGCCGGGGCGGAGCGCCGGCTCGCACCATTTGTTCCCTCGTATTTTTGCACCTTCGATTCACGTTCGTCCGCCGCACGCGACGGAGTACCGCGCGGCCAACGACGCGTGATTCGGAACATCAGTGTCGTCGCCGGATGTAAGAGCGGCCCGTCTGGAAACGGGCCGCGGATTCACCCGACGCAATCACGGAGGATACCCATGAGCCGGATCAATTCGAACATATCATCCTTGCAGGCCATCAACCGCCTCAACCGCAACAACGCCGACCTGGCCACGCGATTGCAGCGTCTGTCCAGCGGGTTGAAGATCAACACGGGCAAGGACGCCCCCGCCAAGCTGATCGCCAGCGAAACGCTGCGCAGCGAAATCGGCGGCATTAACCAGGCGATTGACAACTCGCAGCGCGCCACCAACGTGATCAACACGGCCGAGGGCGCCCTGGGCGAAGTGTCGGCGCTGCTGCTGGAAGTCCAGAGCCTCACCATCGAGGCGGCCAACAGCGGCGCGCTGTCGCCGGACGAGATCAAGGCCAACCAGCTTCAGGTCGACTCGATCCTCAACAGCATCAACCGCATCGCCAACACCACGCAGTTCAACGGCGTGAAGCTGCTCAACGGGCAGCTCGACTACACGACCAGCGGCGTGGCGAGCACGGCGATCGACGTCGTGCAGGTCAACACGTCGAAGCTGCCGGACAACGGTTCGGTCAGCATCGCCGTCGAGGTTCTCGCCAGCGCCGAGCGCGGGGAAGTGACCTTCACCGGGGCGACGGTCGGCCCCGACGCCGTGACGGTCGAAGTCGCCGGCAACGCCGGCGCCGAGCAGCTTTCGTTCGCGGGCAACACGACCATCAGCGCCGTCGCCACGGCGGTGAACCAGTTGACCGCCGCCACCGGCGTCAGCGCGGCCGTCGTCGGCACGGACCTGACCTTTAACAGCACGGCCTTCGGGTCGCGTCAGTTCGTCAGCGTCAAGACGGTGAACGGGTCATTCACCGACGGAAAGGACTTCGGCGTCAACGCCGAGGTCAACATCAACGGCAACAAGGCGGAAGTTGACGGCATCACCGCCAGCGTCCGCAACAGCAACCTCGACATCGAGCTTCGCCTCGACGCCGACTTCGCACAGCAGACGGCGACCGACAGCGTGTTCTACATCACCGGCGGCGGCGCGCGGTTCCAGATCGGCTCGGAGGTGAACCGCCAGGGCCAGGTTCACGTCGGCGTCAGTTCCGTCTCGACGACGAAGCTGGGCGATGACGTGGTCGGGTTCCTGTCGGAGCTGGGCAGCGGCGGGGACGCATCGCTCGTATCGGGGAACACGATCGACGCGCAGCGCATCCTCAGCCAGGCGATCCGCCAGGTCGCCACGCTCCGCGGTCGGCTCGGCGCGTTTCAAAAGAACGTTTTGGAAACGAACGTGAACAGCCTGTCGGTTGCGCTGGAAAACGTGACGGCCAGCGAAAGCGCGATCCGCGACGCGGATTTCGCATCCGAAACGGCGGCGTTGACGCGTGCACAAATCCTCGTGCAGGCGAACACGTCCGTGCTGTCCCAGGCCAACGCGTCCCCGCAGAACGTGTTGTCCTTGCTGCAATAGGGTCGGCAGACCCCGGCAGCGGAGTAAACCCGGAACGGGCGGCGTCGAAAGACGCCGCCTTTTCTTCGATCAGCGATCAGCAGAATCGCCCCGCAAGCGGGGACGGCTAAAACGGCAGGCGAGGGTTCATCGCGTTCCCGTTCGTCCCCCGCGCGTGAAGGGGGAGGGGGGCTGGGCGCCGTAGCCTTCCATGTCGAGGTACTGGCGGATCAACCGGGCGACGAGCGTGCTTTTTTTGTAGCCGCGGTCGTGGCAATAGGCATCGAGCCGTTCGTATTCGAGGTCCGATAACAGGACGCTGATTTTCGTCTGAGCCTTCTTCGCCATCGCGAAATCCCTGTTTTTACGAACTCAAAATCGCGTTTACGCACAAGTGAGCACTTATCCTACCTTTGAGCACTTCGCCGCAGAACGGCGTAAATGGGGATTTTTCCCCTTCATTCAACCAACCCCGGCGCGCGACACTGCCCCGGTCGTTTGAGGGAAGGGTGAAGGATCACAACCCCGCGGTCGAAGACGCGCTGTCATGGAAGACTCCGATGAGCCATTGGGTCCGACATGACAGCAGCAACAGCAACAATCCCCCGCAATCGCTCCCGGCGTCGCGCTGCGGCGCAGATCCCGCAACCGGCGATGAAGCCGATGTTCGCGGTGCTCTCGGGCCTGCCCGCTGACGAGAGCCGTTACGCCTTCGAGTTCAAGTGGGACGGGATGCGCGCCCTCTCGATCTGGGACGGGCACAACTTGCGCATCATCAGCCGCAACGGGCTGGACAACACGCACGTCTACCCGGAGCTGGCGGCGCTGGGCGAAGCGCTGGGCGATCGGCCTGCGGTTCTCGACGGGGAGATCTGCGTTCTCGACGAAAACGACCGACCGAGCTTCGCGCTGCTCCAGCAGCGCATGAAGGCCGATCGCGCCACGGCGCTGCGCCGCGCGAAGACGCTCCCCGTCCAATACTTTCTCTTCGACGTGCTCTACCTCGACGGCAAACTGACGATCGGCCTGCCGTGGACGGCACGGCGCGCGCTGCTGGAAGAGCTGACGGTGCGGGGGCCCAACTGGGAGCTCTCGCCGGCGCGCATCGGCCAAGGCGAAGCAATGCTGGAGACGGCGCGGGCGCACCAGCTTGAAGGCATCGTCGCCAAGCGAACCGACAGCGTCTACGAGCCCGGCCGGCGCAGCCCCAGCTGGCTGAAGATCAAGATCGTCGGGCGGCAGGAGTTCGTTGTCGGGGGATACACGAACGAGAAGGGCACGGGAGTGCAGCGGAGGCTTGGGGGCGGGCTTGGTTCGCTCCAGGTCGGGTACTACGACTGTAGCGACGTGCCCAGGCTGCATTATGCCGGGGGCGTTGGCAGCGGGTTCTCGGCTGAAACGCGCACGCGGTTGCTGAAGATGCTGCGCGAACGGGAAACCGCGAAGTCCCCGTTCGCCGAGCGCATCGCGGGCAAGAAGGTCAATTTCGTCAAACCGGAACTCGTCGTCGAAGTCGAGTACCGCCGCTGGCCCCGCGAGGGGATGCTCCAGCAGGCGGCGTTCAAGGGCGTGCGCACGGACAAGCCGGCACGCGAGGTCGTCAGGGAAGACCGAGCATGCAGGTGACGTTATGGCCCGAAGGGCAATCTGGTCCGGCTCGATCTCGTTCGGGCTGGTGAACATTCCGGTCAAGATGTACACGGCCGTGCGCGAGCACGAGATCCGCTTCAACATGCTGCACGATCAGGACCGCGCGCGCCTGCGCCGCAAGCTGGTGAGCGAGACGACGGGCAAGGAGGTCCACCCCGAGCACATCATCAAGGGGTACGAATTCGCCAAGAACCAGTACGTCGTCGTCCAGAAGGAGGAGCTCGAAAGCTGCGCGCCCGAGAAGAGCCGTGCGATCGAAATCACCGACTTCGTCGACCTGGCCGACATCGACCCGATCTACTACGAGAAGCCGTACTATCTCGCCCCGCAGTCCGCGCCGGCGGGCAAGCCGTACCGGCTGCTGGTCGACGCGTTGGACAAGAGCCGGAAAGTCGGCATCGCCAAGATGGTCATGCACGAGAAAGAGCACCTCGTCGCGCTGCGGACGCTGGGGAACGCGCTGTGTCTGGAGATGATGAAGTTCGCCGATGAAGTCGTCGGCGTCGATGAAATCGACGGCATCCCCGGCGAGGTGAAAGTCGGCGATCGCGAACTAAAGGCCGCCATCCAGCTTGTCGAATCGCTGTCGACGAAGTTCGACCCCGAGAAGTACCATGATGAGTACCGTGACTGCATCATGAAGCTGATCAACCGCAAGGCCAAGGGCGAGGAGGTGCACGTCGCGCCGGCCGCGGAGAAGAAGGTGGGCCGGGCGACGGATCTGATGGCGGCGCTGGAAGCGAGCCTGGCGCAGGCCAAGAGCGGCGCATCGAACGGCGCCAACGGCAACAGCCACGCCCGCCGGCGACGGAAGAGTGCATGAGTTCTTGCCCCCTCGCCCGGTACTCCGGGGTTCCCATGTACTCATGGGAGGTGCAAGGGTTGGGGTGAGGGTGATTTCAAATGTCGAGAAGACCCGGCAGTCGAATAATCACCCTCATCCTAACCTTCTCCCGGCGTACCGGGAGAAGGGACCAGAATGGAGCCGGTCATGAGTTCAGCGACAACCGCTTCATCGAAGAAGGCGTCGCCCGAAGTTCCGGGCGGTAGTAACACCTGGGAGCTGCGCTTCGGCTCGACCACGGTGAAACTGTCGAACCTGAAGAAGGTGCTCTACCCCGCCGCCGGGTTCACCAAGGGGGAGATGATCGCCTATTACGTCGGCATGTCCGACTTCATCCTGCCGCACCTCAAGGGACGAAAGCTCACGCGCAAGCGCTACCCCGACGGCGTCGACAAGCTGTTCTTCTTCGAGAAGAACTGCCCGTCGTACCGCCCCGACTGGGTCGCCACGTCGCGCGTCGACAGCTCGAAGCGCGAGAACGGGCTGCATTACTGCGTCGTCGAGAACAAACCGACCCTCGCGTGGCTCGCGAACCTCGCGGCCATCGAATTCCACACGCTGCTCAGCAAGGGCGATGACGTCGCCCGCCCGACGTACGTCGTCTTCGATCTCGACCCCGGCGCGCCGGCGGACATGCTCGACTGCATCCGCATCGGCTTCCGCTTGAAGGACATGATGGCCGGGTTCGGGCTGGACTGTTTCGCCAAGACCTCCGGCGGCAAGGGGCTGCACGTCTACGTGCCGTTGAATACGCCGGTCACGTTCGACCAGACCAAGGCATTCGCCCACGCGGTGGCGCGGGTGCTGGAGAAGGACGATCCGAAGTCGGTGATCTCGGCGATGAAGAAGAACCTGCGCGGGGGAAAGGTATTCGTCGACTGGAGCCAGAACGATGAGCACAAGACGACCTGCTGCGTCTACTCGCTGCGCGCCCGCGAGCGCCCAACGGTCTCGACGCCTGTCACCTGGAATGAGCTGTCCGCGGCGGCGAAAAAGAAAAATGCCGACGCGCTCGTGTTCGAAGCGCCCGACGTGCTCAAGCGCGTGAAAAAGCTTGGCGACCTGTTCGCGCCGGTGCTGAAAATGAAGCAAAAACTGCCCGCGCTGTAGCGCCAGCACCCCATCTGACGAGCAGGAGGAGCAAACTCGCGTGAATTTTCAATTGCTTTGGGAAACAATTGTCCCGGTTCCCCGTCGAAGGATAAGATATTCGATGGTCTGATACCGCGTCTCGCCGATGAATGTGTTTGACGACGCTGGACGTACGACGCGCTGGACGCGGGATCGCCCGCAACCGAGGTGACAACATGAACTCAACGATGAAAACGAACTCGCGAACGAAGTGGATCCTCCTGGCCGCCATCGCGGCTGTGCCCGTTGCGGGGGTGACGGCGCCGGCGGGAGCGCAGTATCAGCGGGAGGATCGGGGCGATGCGCTCGACGCCAACCGCCGCATCGGCGACGACCGGCGCAACACCTCCGGCCGCAACTACCGGTCCGACACCCGCATCGACGCCAACCGCCAGCCCACCGGCAACCAGATCGTCACCGGCAACGTCACGGGCAACCGGCAGTTTCGCGGCGACCCCGGTTACAGCAGTCCGCGCGAGTTCCGCGGCAACACCGCCAGCGATGTCTCCGACAACTTCATCCGCTCCTCGGCCGGCACGGCCGGCGCGAGCGACCCTGACCCGAACTACAACGCGTCCGTCCCGTTTTACCCCCAAGGCCGGACGGTCCAGCCGCCACCGGGCTTCGTTCAGCAGGACTTCTCGGCCGGGGGGTACGTGCCCGCCGCGACGGTGGACGACCGCATCGACCGCGGCGCCGTTACGCCGCGCGGAGGGTCGCTCATTCTCGACGGGCCCATGCAGCCCCAGGATCGGCGCGGCGCCAACTCGATCATCACCGCCTCGCCGCTGCTGGGCGTTCAGCAACTGCCCTACAGCCAGCAGCCGGGGCTTTACGGACAGCCTCTGGCCGGGCAGCGCGCCGGCATGCTCGATGACGACGCGATCCAGCAGATGCGCGACGAGCTGCGCGCCGGAGCGGTGTCTCCCGAAATCCGCACCGGCGACACGCCCGACGGCGAGCCCCGGAGCGAGTCGCGACGCCCCGACGTGGGCGGGACCGACAGGTCCGAAAGCGCCGACGGGCAGGCGCAACGCCTCGACCAGGAGACGGTGGGCACGCGGATTCGGAATTTGACGAACGACGCCGAGGGCGACGCGCGGCAGCAGTCGCAACAGCAGGCCGGCCCGATCAACGCCCAGCCGCTGAGCGCGAACGCCGGCAACATCACCGGGCAGCGCACGCGCCGCCGGCAGCTTGCAACGCCCGGGGAACAGACGCCGGCGTATGCGGAGTTGCAGCGCAAGCTCCGGGAGTATTCCGACGATCCGAACCTGACCGACGAGCAGGCGTTCCGCGCCGCCCAGCGCGCCCGCCGGCAGGCGGAGGCCGCGCGGAAGAACGCCGACCCCGCGGTCCCGACCACCCCCGCCGCCCCGGGCGGGACAACGCCCGCGCAGCCGGAGGACGCCGACGCCGACGTCGCGCCGCAGTCCGATGCCGAACGGCTCGGCCTGACCGATTTCAGCAAGCGCAATGAAGGCGTGCTCAAAGGCGACCCATCGAACGCGCAGCAGCAGCGGGGCGCGCAGCCCCCGACCGGGGATGCGTCCGCGCTCCGCGCCGGCGTCGCGCCCGCGAGCCCGGAGCAGTCCCAGCCCCCCGCTCCCGCGGCGCGCGGGCCAAAGCCGGCGCCGGTGAAGATTGATTCGCTCGCCGCGGGCGTCCCCGGCAAGGGGCTGGCCGAGCTGCTTACGGGCGCCGAGTCGCTCATGGCCGAAGGCCGCTTTTCGTCCGCGCTTCAGAAGTACGATCAGGCCGAGCAGGTCGCGCCGAACAACCCGCTGATCAAGCTCGGCCGCGCCAACGCCGAGTTGGGCGCCAGCTACTTCGCCCGCGCCGAGCAGCACCTGCGCGAGGCGTTCAGCTCCGACGAAGCGTTGCTCATGGGCCAGTACGACCTGCGCGGTTTCTTCGGCGAAGACCGCTTGAAGATCATCGCCAACGACCTCAAGCAAATTGCCAACACTGAGCAGGAGCAGGTGACGCCGGTGTTTCTCCTCGCCTACGTCGCCTACAACAGCGGGAACGAGCGCATGGCCGCGGGATATCTGGACCTCGCCGACAAGCGCGCCGGCGGGAAGGATCCGTTGATCAACAAGATCCGCGAATACTGGACGCTCCCGGCGACGGAAGAAGCCGCGCCGGCGCAGGAGCCGGTGGCGGAGCCGAACAAGTAGAAGAGGCATTAACACTCTGAGAGCGTGTGAACTTTTGTGTAGCACGGGTTTTCAACCCGTGCTTTCGTGACGAAGACACGGGTTAAAAACCCGTGCTACGAAAAAATTCACAAGCTCTGGCCGGAGGCAGGGGCGAGACGTATCTCGCCCCTGTTCGTTCACACCTGCTGCGCGCAGGTCGTCGGACCTTCCTCTTCCTGTAGCGGCGACGCCTGCGTCAATGCCGTCCAGCTTGACTGCGGCCATGCTCGCGGCGGTCATGAGTGATTCATTCGGATTCTGGCTGCGGCGAATACAGCACCCAGTCGCCGTCCGGCGCTGTGCCCGCTGACATGTGCCACCGCGCCGCGAGCGTCGGCTCCGGTTCGCCCGAGCGCTTGCGCGCCGGACGGCCTTCGTCGTCGTCGCGGTCGGCGCCGACGCTGTAGACGAGCGCCTTTGTATCGACGATGCGATAGTGCAGCGGGCCGCCCGTGATGCGGTCGGCCGGGACTTGCGGCAGCAGCGCAGGCACGAGATCGTTTAGAGCCGACGGGTAGTCGCCATGGCGCTGGCGGTACACTTCCAATGCAAGCGCAACGAGCATTCCATCCCGCCGGCCCAGGTAGCGCTCGGCCGTCGCCTGGGCGCCGCTCAACCCGGCGATAATCATGCCGCGTCTGACCCACTGTCGGAGCGGTTCGAACTGGATGCGATCGACCGCCGATTCCTGCCAGCTTTGAATCTGTTGGTCGTACGCCGCCCAATCCGTCTCGCGCATCGGGTGGGCGAGGTTGGCGTCGGCGATGTCGAAGAGTCGTTCCGATGCTGCGGTCAGTTCGGGGCGCGAGGCTGACAGAACGGGCAGCAGCGGAGTCGTCAGCGCGACCTTCAACGGCTCCAGCCAACTAGCCGGGAAACCTCCGTGAGAAACCATGAACGACTTGAGCAGCCGCGCCCCCTCGGGCGTCAATCGTCCATCGCCGTCGCCGTTGTCGGTGTAGATGCGCTGGATGATGTCACGGATGGCCATTCGGTCGCCCGTAAAGCTCATCAACTCCGCCGCGGTCGTCGGATGCGCGAGTTGGTGCGCCAGCCGCTGCAGGTTGTCAGGCGCGAGAGGGTTACGGGCGGAGTCGTTCAACGCCTCTTCGATTACGTCGAGCATGAGATGGCGAATGCCCAGCCCGACGAGATGCGCCACCAGAACCTCGCCTTCACGCACATGGCCAGCCAGCTTGCCAAGGGTTTCGGCGTTCCGCATCACGCGGGCGGTGTCGCCTTGCTCGCGAGCCAGCCGCGCGTCGGCGTGAAGCACTCGCGCGATCTGACGAAAGTCCTGGAGGTTCGGCATGAGGACGTCGGCCAGGAGGGGGTCAGCGTCGGTCTTCCAGTCGTCACTGCGCGGCCACAGGTCCGGATCACGTTGCGAACCTTCGGGGCCGTAGACGAAACCGAGCGTCGGCTTCTGCGCCGCCTGGCGGACCAACTCGATGGCCTGCTTCCGCGATTGCAACCACGCGACCGCCTCCGGCCAATACGGGCTGCCGGGCTTGGCGTCGAGCAGCGCGTCGCCCTCATCGTTGATGCGCCGCTCGCCCCGAAGCGCCGGAATCGCCTGGCGATACAGCGGCCAAGCCAACCGGTCGGCGGGTGCGTCTTTCAGCGGCGCATTAAGGCGATCGACGTAGTTGACGTTGATCGACGGGCTGCCGCTGTAGAAGTAGATCGCGCTCAGCAGGTAGAAAACAATGATGCCGCACGCGAGCCAGCGCAAGGCGATCAGTGCCTGCCAGACGACGCCGCGGTTGCGCCGTTTTGCCCTTCCGATCAGCCGCGCAGCGGCACGCTCGTCGCCGAACGAAGCGATCAATTCATCAACCGGCTCGCCGGCGTCTATGCCATCCAAGAAATGAGCGATCAATTCATCAACGACTTCCACACGTTCGATCCGCCACAGCCGCGTGCGCTTCACGACGCGCCGGATCAGCGCCTGCGCGGGAATCGGCAACCCGGACGTGACGAGCCGATACTCCACGTCGAGCCGGCCGGTGATGCGCCCGCGCAGCGCATCCCGCATCGGCGTGTGCCGCATCCGGCTGAAAAAGGATCGCTGCGTGGCTTCTGACATTGTCGCCTCTTCGTTCACCATGAAGCACGTCATTTCGCGCGTGGCGGTTCACGTCATTGACGCGCCTCGGGGTAAGTCAGGCGTCTCAAATGGTTCTCGTTCACCCGCCGATCACCCCCAGCTTGCCCATCGCCACCGACAGCGCTTCCCACTGCTTGCGGTCGCGGATGAGCTGCCGTTTTCCCTTGTCGGTGAGCCGATAGTACTTGCGCGGCCGGTTGGTCTCGGCGGACGTCTCGGTGCGCGCGGCCACAAGTCCCTTGGCTTCAAGGTTGTAGAGAAGTGGGTAGAGCGTGCTCTGGCCCATCGCGAGCACGCCGCCACTCTGGCGATCGAGCAGCTTGACGAGCTCGTACCCGTAGCGCTCCCCGCCTTCCAGAAGCCGCATGACGGCCGCGGGTCCGGCGCCGCGCATCAGTTCCCGTTCGATTCGCATGACGTCTGCCTCCGTTGACCTCACCCTACAGTATTCAACACATAGTATGCAAGGAAAATCTCGACGATTGCGTCCACATCGCTGCCCGGGGATGATCGCGCGGCATGCCCGAGCCCATCCCGCAACTGCCTCCGGCCCCCGCCGCCCCGCACCCCGAGGCTACCTTCGCGCAGAAGGTTGCCTGGGTCATGTACGACTGGGCGAACAGCGGCTATGGACTGATTGTCGTCGGCCCCGTGTTCGCGCCGTTTTTCATCCGGGTGCTGCTGCCGCCGCTGGCGGAGGGGTCGGACGAGCATGGGCTGATCGTCGGCGGGACCGTCATCCGCGCCAGCGCCATCACCGCCGTGCTGACCTCGATGAGCATGGCCCTGATGGCCATCGGTGCTCCGATGTTCGGCGCGGTCGCCGACATCAAGGGCTGGACCAAGCGGCTGCTCATCGTGTTCGCCACGACCGGCTCGCTGCTGACGATGGCGATGATCGTCCTGCGCCCGGGGCAGTGGGTGCTCGGCGGGGCGCTGTACGTCCTCTCCAACTTCTGCTTCGGCACGAGCCTGGCGTTCGCCAACGCGTACCTGCCCCGGCTGACGCGCCCGGAGAAGCAGGGGAGCCTCAGCGGGTGGGGGTTCGCCGCGGGGTATGTCGGGGGGGCGGCGGCGTTGATCATCGTGCTGGTGATGATCTCGACCTGGCCGGACGATCCGCGCGTGGTGGCGGCGGGGTTGGCGCTGGCGGGGGTGTGGTGGGTGCTGTTCTCGCTGCCGGCGTTCTTCCTGCTCGATGAATTTCCGCCCATGGCGACCGACGTCGACCGCCGCGGGTCGCTGGTCACCGCCGGCTTTCGACGCGTGATAAACACGTTCGTTCACCTGCGGAAATACCGCACGCTGTTCCTCTTCCTCCTCGCGTTCCTTCTCTACAACGACGGGGTTGAAACGGTCATCGCGATGGCCGGGTCATTCGGCACGGACTATCTCAAGATGAGCGACGAAAAGCTCATCGTGATGTTCCTCATCGTGCAGTTCGTCGCCTTCGGCGGGGCGCTGGTCTTCGGGTACGTGTCGGACAGGATCGGCAACAAAAAGGTGATCGTCATCAACCTGATCGTCTGGCTGATCGCGACGTTCCTGGCGCTGATGACGCGCCCCGAGCCGATCTTCACCGTGTTCGGCATCGAGTTTGACGGCACGAACCAGTTCATCGCGCTGGGCGTCCTCATTGGGCTGATCCTCGGCGGCGTGCAGGCGGCCAGCCGCTCGCTCATGGCCGCATTAACCCCGAAGGAAATCCACAACGAGGCGTTCGGCTTCTTCTCCATGAGCGGCAAGTTCGCCAGCATCTTCGGCCCGCTCCTCTACGGCGGACTGGTGATGGGCACGGGCAACCCCCGGTGGGGCATCCTGTCCGTCCCGCCATTCCTGATCGGGGGGCTGATCGTCCTGCTGATGGTGCGCGAACCGCGGGGGGCCGTTGAATCAAAGAAAAGCGATTGAAACCGCGGATAAACGCAGATAAACGCAGTAACCGCGGATCCAGATCGATTTGACGGCCGCCCCCCCCGAGGTCGCGGACGCGCGGCGTCTGACCGCATTCTGGGCCGGCCTCATCATGGGCTGACGGGCGAGGTCGTCGCGGCGCCGCCGTCGCACGGTTGCTGTCGCGCCGCAAGCAGCCACTGTTTTGGCGTTGTGCCGGTGACGTGCTTGAATCGCGAGGTCAGGTGCGACTGGTGCGCGAACCCCGCGGCGCGGGCGGCGTCGGCGGGGCGGTGGCCGGCGAGCATCAGCCGCTTGGCTTCCTCGATCTGAAAACCGGCGAGAAACTGCTTGGGCGTCTTTCCGAATCGCTTGCGGAACAGCCGGTGAAAGTGATACTCGCTGAAGTGTGCCACGCGCGCGATCTCCGACAGCCGCGGGTTGCGGCGGAACTCCTTTCCCATGAAATCCATCGTTGCCTCAAGACGTAATTCGACTTCGTCCCGGGGTGATGATTCACCCGCTCGGCTGCTCATATCCATACGCTGCGTCTTCATCCTTCCTTGTCGAGTTCCGCGTTCACGTCACCGACCCGCAGCGCGACAAACGCGGGCGCGGCGTCGGGGATGACCACGTCGGTGCTCGGGCTGAGGTGGTGCAAAGGGGGGCTCGATCGTCCAACCCCGATCAACGGGGGCCAGCGTTCGTTAGCGGCTCTGAATCCCGTCCGCGCGCACACGGCGGCGCGTGACAACACCCTTAACGGGGGATCAGAACCTCGCTGATATGTGTGAGCTAGAAAACATTCCCGCGTCGATGTTGTCAACAGCCCGATCCGCACCCCGTCCGAATACCGCAGGATCGTGATGCCCAAGCTTCAGAATGCTGGATTTCTGCTACTCCGGCAAGGATTGACACGACGGCTGCCCGAGATCGAAGATTCCAGTTCTTGAATGGGCGAATCACCTCCCATCCTCGCCACGCGCAACGTCGTGAAGCGATTCCCCGGTGTCGTCGCGCTCGACGGCGTGAGCTTCGACCTGCGCCCGGGCGAAATCCATGCGCTGTGCGGGGAGAACGGGGCGGGGAAGTCCACGCTCATCAAGGTGCTGTCGGGCGTTCACCCGCACGGATCCTACGAAGGCGACGTGGAGATCAACGCAAAGCCCGCCCGGCTGAATGGACCGCGCGACGCGGAGCGGGCGGGCATCGCGGTCATCTATCAGGAGCTGGCGCTCGTGCCCGGGATGTCGGTGGCGGAAA
>JBBSLV010000018.1:0-17565 GCA_038233535.1 Tepidisphaerales bacterium
GCGGTGGGCGGCATGGGCGGCATTGGCCGTGCACCTGCTCTTGCTTAGCGCTGAGTCGGGCTGGTTCTTGGTGAATCGTCCGTGATCCAGCGAGGATCGATTCACGCCGCCTTCGGCAGTTGGAGAATCGTCTGGCTCGCCGGGCGGACGCGGTTGATGCCGTCGAGCGCGGCGACCTTGTAGCACTCAGCCAGCGTCGGGTAGTTGAACACCGACTCGACGAAGTAGTCGATCGGCAACCCCGCGGCCATCACCGTCTGGCCGATGTGGATCAGCTCCGTCGCGCCGGTGCCGATCGCATGAACGCCCAGGAGCCGGCGGCTGTCGGGGTGGACCAGGAGTTTCAGCAGCCCGTGCGGATCGGCGATCAGCTGCCCGCGGGCGATCTCCCGGTCTCGCGCCAGCCCGACTTCGTAGGGGGTGTTGGATTCCGTCAGCGCCTGCTCGGTTTGGCCGACCATGCTGATCTCGGGGATCGTGTAAATCCCATAGGGGAACAGCGGGCTGACGGGTTCAGTCATCTGGTGGAACATGTGCCCGGCCGCAAGCCGGCCCTGCTCCATGCTCGTCGCGGCCAGCGCGGGGAAGCCGATGACGTCGCCTGCGGCGTAAATGTGGGGAATTTCCGTCTGGTAGGTCTCGTTCACCTTCAGCCGGCCGCGATTGTCGGCGCTTAATCCGGCGGCGGCGAGGTTGAGTCCCTCCGTCGCGCCTTGGCGGCCGATGGCGTAGAGCAGCGTGTCGGCGCTGACTCTCTTGCGGCTTTTGAGCGTCGCCTCGACATGCCCGCCGACATGCCCATTGACATGCCCGTCGACGAGGTCGATGTGATCGACCGACTCCCCCAGGCGCAGCCGGATGCCCATGTCGCGCAACCGGAACTGGAGCGATTCGCCCAGCTCATCGTCGATGAACTCGAGCAGCCGCGGGCGCGACTCGACGAGCGTGATGTGCACGCCGACGGCCGCCAGCATGCACGCGTATTCCGCGCCGATCACCCCCCCGCCGACGATGATCATGCTCCTGGGAAGCTCGGTCAGGTTCAGCAGTTCGTTGGAGTCGATGACCTTGCCCGGCGTAAACGGAACGCTCGCCGGCCGGGCCGGCTCGGTGCCGACGGCGATGAGGATGTGATGGGCCTTCACCTCGTGCGCGTCGTCGCCATTGACGACGCGGAGCGTGTGCGCGTCGACGAACGAGGCGGTGCCGAAGAGCATGACCACGTCGTTGCGATCCATCTGGTTGCGGATGACGTCCACTTCCGTCTGCACGACGTGGTGGCAGCGGTAAAGCAGGTCGGACATCGTGATGTTCTGCTTGACCGAGTACGCATTGCCGTACACCGCCCGCTCGCGGATGCCCGTCAGGTGGAGCACGGCCTCGCGGATGGCCTTGGAGGGGATGGTGCCCGTATGGATGCAGACCCCGCCCACGAGGTGCTCGCGCTCGATCAGCGCGACGCGCTTGCCGAGCTTGGCGGCGTTGAGCGCCGCCTTCTGGCCGGCGGGGCCGGAGCCAATCACCACGAGATCATAAGCGGGTTGAGACATAAGGTTACACCGGTTGTATCGGTTAATGCGCTTCGGGAGTTAACCGACTGGATCGACCCTTGGGAGCAGCCGGTGGATAGTTTTTGCGAATCGATGCGGAAAAATCGGGGTTGGCTGGGATATGCGTTGCGCGTGACACTGCGCGTCATGATGGCTAATCGACCAGCGAAGTGGGTCGCCGCGTGCGCAGTGCTCGCGGTGCTTGTAAATGTGTCCCCGGTTGCAACGGCGCAACAGCAGCAGCAGCAGCCCCCGACGGCGGGGGCGCAAAACGAGCCGGTGGCGACCATGGCGGAAATCCGCCAGGCGCGCAACCAGGGCAATTATCGCTACGCCCTTCAGCAGGCGGCGCGGGCGCTGCGTCTGACCGAGGAGGCGGCGCGGGGGTACGATCAATATGAATTGCAGGTCATCCGCGGCGACAGCCTGCTGCATCTGGGCGATCCGGTGACGGCGCTTCAGGCGTACGAGGCGGCGGCGGAGTCGCGCCAGCCCAGGCAGGTCGGCGTGGCGCGGGCGACGGCCTTGCTCATCCGCCGCAGCACTGATCTCAAATACACCCCTAAATCAAAGCCCGATGCGCAGCCGATCGACATTGTCGACCGCGACAGCCGGCGCAAAGCCGCCGCGGCGCTGCTTGACGATCAGTTGGCGCGGCTTCGCGACGAGCTGGCGGCGGCTAAGCGGGCAACCACGCTTAACCCGATTCTCGATGTCATCGAGCCCCTGCTCGACCTCCGGTCGCTCGAGTACCTCGCCACCGACGGCAAGGGCGAGCAGACCCTTCAGATCGCCACGGAAATCAACGAACGCGCCCGCGAGCTGATCGCCCGGGAGGTGACGCAGGTGGCCAACCGGGTTGCACAGATGGAGGAGATGGCAAGCCAGATCCAGAACGACGGCAGCGGAAGTGTCTACCGCCGCGGGTTGATCTCGACGGAGCGGCAGGCGCTGCGCGACGACATCGCGTACCTGAACCGCATTGGCCGGGTGCTCAAAGATGCGCAGCGGATCGCGCGGATGCAGGGCGCCAACGGGGAGAAGTGGGAGCCGCTGATCTCCCAGACGCTCCGCGCCCGCGAATACGCGCAGAACGTCCTGGCGACGGAGTGACACAAAGCGTCTCGCCCCTGTCTCGCCCCGAGCAACCCGGCGGAGCCGCTCCGCTAACCGTGCTCAGGCGAGACGCTCGAGCCACTGCCAGGCTCTCCGCGTGTGAAGCTGGGCAAGCACGGCGACAATTGCGTAAATTTCGCGCTAATATCAAAAATTGTGCTTGCCTTCTGCGGGCGTCTGGGTATTCTCTCCGTGGAGTACATCTCTATCGCGACCGTTGCGAAGAGGGCGAATCTGCATCTCGGAGTGGGAAGGATTGAAAATGCACAAGAATTTCTTATCGGTTGCGGCCGCGCTCGTTGCGGCAGGGGCGGTGTCGGCGACGTCTTCGACGGCGCAGGCGGCGACGATTTTCGGCGTGACGACAGGCAACGTCCTGTTTAACTTCGACTCCGCCACGCCCGGCACCCTCGACAGCGCTTTCGCCATCAGCGGATTCAGCGCCAACAACGAAGCCATCGTCGGGATCGACTTCCGCCCCGCCACCGGTCAGCTCTACGCCATGGGCAGCTTCGGGCAGCTCTACACCGTCAACACGAGCAACGCCATGCTGAGCCCCGTGGGCGGCAGCTCCGGCGCGATCGACGGAACGGCCTTCGGGTTTGATTTCAATCCCGTCATCGACCGCATCCGGCTGGTCAGCAACACCGACAGCAACTACGTCGTCAACCCCAACGACGGCTCGCGCACCACGGAGACGGACCTCTTTTACGGCCCCGGGGATCCCAACGCCGGCAGCAATCCGAACGTGGTCGGCTCGGCCTACACCAACAACGTCCCCGACGCCGACTCGACGCAGCTTTACGGCATCGACGCCGGGATGGACATCCTCGTCACCCAGGCCAACAACGCCGGCACGCTCGGGACCGTCGGCCCGCTGACCGTCAACACCAGCGACCTCGTCGGATTCGACATTGACAGCGGCATCGCGTACGCGTCATTGACGCCCGCGGGCGGCAGCGTGTCGAACTTCTATACGATCAACCTCGAGACCGGCACGGCCGTGCTGGTCGGCCAGATCAACGGCGGGACGCTGGTGACGGACATCGCCGCCATCCCCGAGCCGACCGCCTTCGGCGCGCTCGCCATCGCCGGACTCGCGACGCTGGCACGCCGGCGCGGGCGGAACTAACCTTAAATCGTTCGGACAATCGAAAAGCCGCGGGCACCCAAGCCCGCGGCTTTTCGTTGCGCGGGTTAGCACCGACCCCTTCTCGTTATCTCTTTCTCCGCGCCCTCCGCGCCTCGGCGGTTGCCTTCCTTTGAATCGGGAATCTCAAGATTCGATGCCCGCCACGCACGCGTCGAGCACACCCGCGCGTTCGGCCAGATCCAGCACCGTGTACCGCCGGCGGATGTGGTACGCCTGGCGGTAGCTACCGGCGAGGCGCGGGGGGGAGACGCCGATCTGCGCCCCCGCCGTCGGCGCGCCGGCTTCCTCCAGCATGTCCGCGATCTGGGCAGATGGGATCAACTGCTCGGCGAGTCGCTTTTTCAGCTTCGGCCAACTGTCGCGGATGCGCGTGAGGTGATGACGGCGGGAGCTCCACGGGGGCTTCTTGGCCGTCGTCTCCTTCGCCGCGAGGCGCGCCAAGCGCGGGACGTCAAACAGATCGACCACCTGCCGCACGATCACCGGCTCGTCCGGCCACTGATCGGCCAGCCGATCCACATCGATCCGCTCCAGCGGCTGGTCGAACAACTGCTCGTACAGCCGCCCCACCGCCAGCGTGCCGATGCCCACCTGAAACCCGTGCAATGGCGTGTCGCCGCGATGCCCGACGCGCTGCATGTCCCACAGGTGGCTGAACTGATGCTCGGCCCCGGACGCACACCGCGAACTGTTCGTCCGCTGCATCGCCAGCCCGCTCATCAGAAGCCCCTCGATCAGATCCGCCAGCGCGCCGACGTCGCCCCGGCGCACGCCCGCGGGATCGGCGGCGCTTTGCCTTAAGCGTCCCTGCACGAGCTGCCAAGCCGTCGGGTCAATCGGCTCGACGCCCAGGGCATCGGCGATGATCCAGTCGGCGCCGGCCGTGTTTTTCGCCAGCAGGTCGGCGTACCCTGCACCGTTCAGCTCAGGCGGCGCCCTGGCGATGACGTCCAGGTCCGCGAGCACGGCAACGGGCGCGGGACACTCGAATGTCTGCTTCAAGCCCCCCTTCGTGATCGACGCGCCGAACGCCGTGTACCCGTCCATCGACGCCGCCGTCGCCACCGCCATGTAAGGCCGGCCCGCATGATGAGCGGCAAGCTTCACCAGGTCGTTGATCGTGCCCGAGCCGACCGCGATGGGGATCGCGTTGTGCCCTTTCATCCACTGGTCGAGGTCGTCGAGGAAGTCGTGCTGCGCGTAGAGGTCAGAGTCGGCAAAGATGAACGACGGCTGCGCCGTGATGCCGGCGGCGCGGAGCACGTCTGCCGCGCGGCGGCCGGCGGCGTTGAACGTCTCGGCGTCGGCGACAATCGCCGGCTCGCGCTCCCCGAACTGCGCGCGGAACAATTCCCCCACGCGCGACAACGCCCCCCGCCCCATCTCCACCGCCCGCGTGTCTCGCGCGCCGGTAAGGGCCGCGTCGAGTCGGGCACGTCGAGCGGCGTCCATGTCGACCATAAACCATCCTAGCGCGAACGAACGACCCGCGTACGTATTTGTCATTCTGTGGCAACCCCGCGTATGGGTGTATGGTGGCGGCAAGACGGGAAGGGTTCGAGGTTCGGGTTCAGGCGGGGGCGGACCCGGCCTTCCTGAACCCTGAACCCTAAATCCTGACCCCCCGCGTATTTATCGAATGATCTCGCGAGGGTAGTATCCCCGGTTCCCTCTCCCGTGTTCCGGGAAGCGGGAGTAGGAATTTATGATTTCTCGCCCATTCTTCGACCTCCAGGTGAACGGCTACGGCGGCGTTGACTTCAATCAGGACGACCTGACGGCCGACGGGTTGCATCGCGCTTGCGAGCGGCTCGAGGCCGACGGCGTGGCCGGCATTCTCGCGACGATCATCACCGACGAGCTCCAGCGCATGTCGCGCCGCCTCGCCAACCTGGTGCGCCTGCGCGAGCAGGATCCGCTCGCGAAGCGGCTTGTCGCCGGGCTGCACATTGAGGGGCCTTTCATCAGCCTCGTGCGAGGTTACAGCGGCGCCCATCCGGTCGACGCGATCCGGCCTGCCGACGGCGACGAAATGCAGCTCCTGCTCGACGCCGGCGATGGACTGACCAGGCTCGTCACGCTCGCGCCGGAGCAGGACGAGGGCGCGAAGGTCATACGCTCGCTCGCGTCGCAGGGCGTGCGCGTCTCGGCCGGGCATACGGATGCATCGCTCGACCAGCTTCACGCCGCCATCGACGCGGGGCTGACGCTGTTCACGCACCTGGGCAACGGCTGCCCGATGCAGATGCACCGCCACGACAACATCGTGCAGCGGGCGCTGTCGTTGTCCGACCGGCTCCAGATCATGTTCATCGCCGACGGGGTGCACGTGCCGTACACGGCATTGCGGAATTACCTGCGGCTGACGGGCTTCGACAAGACGATCGTCGTCTCCGACGCCGTCGCCCCCGCGGGGCTTGGTCCGGGCCGATACACGCTGGGGCGGTGGGATTTGCTCATCGGCCAGGACATGGTCGCCCGCGCGCCCGACGGCTCGCACTTCGTCGGGTCGGCGATCACAATGAAGCAGGCGTACGCGAACCTCGTTGGTCCGGTCGGACTCTCGGCGGACGACGCGACGAAGCTGACGCGCGATAACCCGATGCGGGCCGTTGGAATTGCGGTTTGACGCGCGTCATCCTGAGCCCCTCACGCGGCTTCGCCGGCTGGATCTTTCGTAGCACGGGTTTTCAACCCGTGCTTTCGTGACGAAAATACGGGTTGAAAACCCGTGCTACACAAGCGCTCACAGGCTCTCAGGATGACAACGCGGCGCCGGCGGCGGCGGCAGGAACAAGGAGCACGACATTGAAGACGAACATTTCGGACACGAAGCAATCGATGGGGCAGCAGGCGGCCGAGCACGGCGCGCGGCTCATTCGACGCGCGATCGACATGCGCGGCGGGGCAAGCATCATCGTCGCCACGGGCGCATCGCAGTTCGAGGTGCTGGAATCCCTCGTGAAGCAGCCGAACATCCGCTGGGACAAGGTGACCGGCTTTCATCTCGACGAATATGTCGGCATGCCGATCACCCACGGCGCGTCGTTCCGCAAATACCTGTGGGAACGGTTCGTCAGCAAGCTGCCGCTGCCGGTGGCTTCGTTCCACTACGTCAACGCCGAGATGGATCCCGAAGGCGAGTGCAAACGGCTGGGTGAGCTGATTAAAACTCACCCGATCGACGTCGCGTTCATCGGCATCGGGGAGAACGGCCACGTCGCGTTCAATGACCCCCCGGCGGACTTCGACACGGAAGAGCCGTATCTCGTCGTAAATCTGGATGAAGCCTGCCGCAAGCAGCAGCTTGGCGAGGGGTGGTTCCCCACGCTGGCCGACGTGCCGACGCGGGCGATCTCGATGTCCGTCAGGCAGATCATCAAGAGCAAGTCGATCGTCTGCACCGTGCCGGATCAGCGCAAGGCCCAGGCGGTGAAGAATTCGGTGCAGGGGCCGGTGACAAATCAGGCGCCGGCGTCGATCCTGCAGAAGCACGCCGACACGACGCTATTCCTCGACAAGCCGTCGGCGTCGTTGCTGAGGTAAAGAGTTTTTTAACCGCAGATGACGCGGATAAACGCAGATAAGAGAGGACATTTTCTCTTTCTGTTTTATCCGCGTTCATCTGCGTTCATCCGCGGTTCATTTTCGTTCATCCGCGGTTCATTTTGCCTTCTTCGACTTCTCCACCAGCCGGATCAGCCCGACGTCGATGTATTGTCCGCCGGTCGTCTGTTTGCAGTGGACGGCGATGACGTTTTTCCCCGGCTTGAGCGCTTTTCTTCCCTCTTCGCGCATGGGCTGCTCGACGTAGCTGGCCGTGTGCTGCCCGCCGCGGGCCGCAAGCGTGCCGTTGACGTAGACCTGCGCCGCGTCATCGTGGTGCCACATGAAGTTGACGTCCTTCAGCACGTCGGCCGGGATGTCGATTTCCCGGCGGAGCCAGATGTCGTCGGTGTCCCACTTGGTGTTGACGACCGCGCCCGGCGTGCCTTCCGTGCCGAAGCCGGATTTTCCCGTCTTCCACGAGCTGTCGTCGAACTCCGGCTTCATCCACCCTTCGGCGGGCTTCTCCGTCGTGTACTTCCAGTCGACGGGTTCTTCCTGCGCGGTCTCGACGAAGGTGATGATGTCGATGCGCGGGCCCGTGCCGAGGTTTGCCTCGCGCATGCGCTGCTCGTCCATTTTCAGCACTTCGCGGTCGTAGGTCATGAAGCCGTTGACTTCGGTTTCGACATCGGTCGTCTGCGTATAGACGCCGGCGCACAATCCTGAGTCCTCGCTCAGTTGCCAGAGCCGGCCGAGCAACCGCTCGTACTTGTCGGTCAGATCCTCCTTGGACTGCATGGTCTGATAGCCCCAGTTGGCCTTGTCCTGCCAGAGGTGTCCCTCGATCGGCAGCCCAAGCCCCCCGAACTCGCCGAGGACGATGGCGCGATTCTTTTCGATCGGTGGCGCCGCCGGGCCGGGGTAGTTGTGGATGTCGTTAACGTCACCCCCGCCGTGGTCGGACCAGCCGCTCGCCTGGTTCACCAGTCGCGTCGGATCCCAACCCTTCACCATGTCCCCCAGCGCGATCGTGCCGTCCTTGTCGTACGGCGGCTTGCCGTACGTGCCGTCGGGCTTCTTCCGCGCGTCCTGGCCCCACCCTTCGTTGAGGGGAACCCACATGATGATCGCCGGGGAATTGATGTGCTGATCGACCATGGCTTTCAGTTCGGTCTCGAACTGCTTTTGCCATTCGCCCGCTTCGTATGGGTGCGCGTTGGGCATGTCCTGCCAGACGAGCAATCCAAGCTTATCGGCGTGGTGATACCAGCGCTGCGGCTCAATCTTCACGTGCTTGCGCACCATGTTGAAGCCGAGTTTTTTCGTCATGTCGAGGTCGTACTTCAGTGCTTCGTCGGTCGGCGCGGTGTACAGCCCGTCCGGCCACCACCCCTGGTCGAGCGGGCCGACCTGCATGAGCGCCTTGCCGTTCAACTTGATGCGGGGAACGCCCTTGTCGTCGGGGCTGACTTCGATCTTGCGCATGCCGAAGTAGCTCTCGAAGGCGTCTTCGCCCGCCTTGAACCGCAGGCCATAGAGGAACGGCTGATCGGGTGACCAGAGCTTGGGCGATGGAACTTTGACGCGCGTCATGCCGTTGCCGATGAACTTGCCCGTGGCGACAACCCTGTCACCATCGAGGAGTTCGACAGATCCCATCGGCCACCTGTCGCCCACAGGCGCGCCGCCGGTGATCTCGATTACACCCGTGTCAACATCCGCCTTCATCCGCAAATCGGGGACATATAGTTCCGGCACCGGCTCGATCCACACCGTCTGCCAGATTCCGCTGACGGGCGTGTACCAGATGCCGTGCGGTTTGGTGAGCTGCTTCCCGCGCGGCTGGCTCTCGGCGGTGGTGTCGGTCATGCCGACGATCACTTCCTGCGCCACGCCGTCCTTCAGTGCGTCGGTGATGTCATAGCTGAACGCGTCATAACCGCCGACGTGCTTGCCCATCTCTTTGCCGTTGACCCAGACGATCGATTCGTAGTCCACCGCGCCGAAGTGCAGCAGCACGCGCTGCCCGTTCGTCCGCCAGTCGCTGGGAACCTCGAACGTGCGCCGGTACCAGCTCTTGTCGTGATGCTTGCCGACTCCGGAGAGGGCCGATTCCATGCAGAACGGGACGAGGATCTGGCCCGGAAGATCCTTCCCGACCGGCGCGTCCTTCACCTCCTCAGCCGAGGCGAACTGCCACAGCCCGTTGAGGTTTTGCCACCGCTCGCGGACCATCTGCGGGCGCGGGTATTCGGGCAGCGGATTTTTCGGGTCGACGTCCTTGGCGAACTTCGACATCAGCGGGCTTTCGGCCGGCTTCCAGTCCTGCGCCCCGAGGGGAGCCGAGATGAGGCAAATGACGACCGCAAGGGTGAGGACGAACGGGGCACACGACATGGGCAGCTTCTCCTTCGCGATTTAAGTGCGGACACGATACTGGCTTGAGGATAATCATTCTACGATGAGCGGGTCCGAAAATCACACACGTTCAATAACCACCGGCCCCGACCGTTTATGATGCGTCCCCCGTGCAAACGGGCGGCGGCGAAGAAATTTCCGACGGCGAGGGAAGTTTCCCGCCCCTCGCCGCAACAGTATTCCCAGAACGGGTCGGCGCCGAACCAGCGCCGCACCGACATGAGGCGCGGCGGTGATCGACGATACCGAACTGTTGAACCAGATCGGTCGCGGTGACCCCGCCGCGTGCCGCACGCTGCTTGAGCGGCACGGGTCGTACCTGTTCGGCGTGGCCCGCGCGCTCACTGGGAACGGCGCCGACGCCGAAGACCTCGTGCAGGAAACGCTCATCGGGGCGCTGACCAGTCGGTTTCGCGGCGAGTCGTCTGTCAGGACATGGCTCGTGCGGATTCTGACGAACCAGGCCGGGATGCTCCGGCGCAGGCCGTCGAAGCGGGCCAACCACGTCGGGCTGGACGAGACACCCAGCCCGGCAAGCCCCGCAAGCGATGCCGGCGCCGGCGGCGCCGACGCGAAGCTGGACCTCTCCATGATGCTGGCGGCGTTGTCGCTGGAGCATCGGCAGGTGCTGGTGTTGCGGGAACTGGAAGGGCTGAGCTACGAGGAAATCGCCCAAGCGTTGCACCTCCCGCGCGGCACGGTCGAGTCCCGGCTGCACCGGGCGCGGGAAGATTTGCGGAAGAAGTTCAACGGCTATCTGTAATTCAAAGTGGAAATGGAAGATCGATGAACTGCGATCGGTCCGCACAGGTTCACGCTTACCACGACGACGCACTGGCGCCGTCGGCGAGGGGCGAGCTGGAGGCGCATCTTGACGCTTGCCCCGGCTGCCGGGCGCTGCTGGCGGACTTGCGAAGTCTCTCGAACCTGATCAGTGCCGCCCCGCTGGCGGCGATGTCGCCCGAAACGATGACGCGACTGTCCAACAGCGGACGAACGGCGCGCGACCGCGGCGTCCTGCGCATCACGAGCTGGCTCACCGCGGCGGCGGCGGCGATCCTCATCGGAGCGTTGCTGCTTATCCCGGACCGCAATGCCGCGCCCAATCCGATCGTCGCAACCTCCACGACGTCCACCGGTGAAGCGGCGTGGGAGACCATCGCCGTCATGCCGCCGATGGAAATCGACGAGAATGTTCCCGAATTGATCGTGCTGGCGCAGTGGATGGCGAACGATTTGTCGCCCAATGATCTTTCGCCCGATGATTTTTCAATGGGGGAGAGGCAGTGATCGGCATGACCCGGATCATGGTGGTCATCGGTTTCCTCGTCGCCTTCGCGGCGGGTTTGACCGTGGGGCTGGAGGTGCGCCGCCCCGCCGTCGCACGAGCGCCGGCCGCGGAACCGACGACGCATCCGACAACGACGCACCCCGCCACGCGCGGGGGCGGGCGCTCGCCCGGGGGGTGGTTTGCATCGCAGTTGAACCTCACGCCCGAACAGCGGCAGCAGATGGACGCGATCTGGTCGGAAGTCGCCCGCGGCGGGCGCGCGGAGATCGACAAGCGCCGCCGGCAGTTCCGCGAAGAGCGCGAGAACGCGATCCTGGCGCTGATCGGCCCGGAAGGAAAGCCGAAGTACGATGCGATCCTCCGGCACCACCAGAGCCGGCAGCGCGCGACCGAGTGCGCGATGCGCAGTCGATTCGAGAAAGCGGTCGAAGAGACCAACGCGCTGCTCACGCCCGAGCAACAGGCGAAATACAAGGCATTGCTCGCCCGCCAGCGCCCGCCCGAGCGCGGGGAACGCGGGCGCGGCGGCCCGGATCGTGAGAAACCCGAACACCAGCGGGATGACGGCGGCGCGATGCCGAAATCCGCGCCTTCAAATGTGATTCCCTAAACAGGTCGCGCAACACACACGCTCTCGAAAGGAGCAGCCCATGTCCCGCCGAATTTTCGTTCCGTTCCTTCTGGCCGCACTAATGGTTCCATTCGCGGTAGCCCAGGACAATCCCGATCGCGAAATTGAGCACGAAACCGAGCGCGGAACCGATCGGGGAACCGAGCGCCGTGGTGATCGCGGTAGTGAACGCGGGCGCGGCGGGGGGGACTTCCGCCAGCGCATGATGGACAACCTCAAGCAGCAGATGGGCGTCACCGACGACGAGGAGTGGAAGGTCATCACCGCCAAGCTCGAACCCGTCATGGCCAAGCGCATGGAAGCAATGGGCGGCATGGGCGGGATGTTCCGCGGCGGCCGGGGCGGCCGAACCGGCGACGACAACAACAACGACCGCGCCCGCAGCGCCGTGGCAACCGCCTCGCGCGACCTCCGCACCGCATTGGAAAACAAGGACGCCTCGGAAGATCAGATCAAGGTAAAGCTCACCGCTTTCCGCGAAGCCCGCGACAAGTCCCGCGCCGAACTGGCCGCGGCCCAGAAGGAACTGAAGGAAATCCTCATGCCCCGGCAGGAGGCTGTTCTCGTACAGTATGGAATGATCGAGTAGGTCGTCGAGCACGCATTCAGCGGCCAGCGGTCAGCGATCAGCAGTCAGCCAGAGAAGGCAAATGTTTTTCTCCGGCTGATCGCTGAAAGCTGACTGCTGACTGCTTCTTTCTGACTGGATGTTTTTCATGGACAGCGTCATCACCGCCATGCGGGACAAGGGTCTGCTCGACGAGGCATCGGCCTCGGTCGCGCGGTCCCTCATCGACGAAGGCAAGCCGCTGGAAGACGCCGTCCTCGCCGCCGACGGGCTCACGGAGGACGCCGTCCTCCGCTATCTCGCCGAATCGTTCGAAATCCCTTACATCGACGCGCAGCGCCTGGAACTTTCCCCCCCGTCGCGGGAATTCCTCACCGCTTTCCCTGTCCGGCTGCTCCTTCGTCACCGGTTGCTCCCGCTGGAAGAAACCGACGGCCAGACGCTCGTCGCCACCAGCCGCATCACCGACGCCAGCGGACTCGACGAGCTGCGCATGGCGTCGGGGCGCGACATCGCGCCGGCGCTGGCGCCGTCGGCCGAGATCGACCGCTGCCTCAAGAAAGTCCTCGGCGTCGGCGCCGACACCCTCCAGTCCCTCACCGCCGGCCCCGAGCTCCAAGTCCTCGACGCCGACAAGGAAGACGACCTCGACCTCGCCCACGCCGCCCAGGACGCATCGATCATCCGGTTCGTCAACCAGATCCTCACCGAAGCGATCGAGTCGCGCGCCACCGACGTGCACATCGAACCGTTCGAGGACGCGCTGCGCCTCCGCTACCGCATCGACGGCGTGCTCGTCGAGGCCAACGCGCCCGGCTCCGTCCGGCGCTTTCACGCGGCCATCGTGTCGCGCATCAAAATTCTCTCCCACCTCGACATCGCCGAGAAGCGCTTGCCGCAGGACGGGCGCATCAAGCTGAAAATTTCCGCCCGCGAGATCGACGTCCGCGTCTCGATCATCCCGATGATCCACGGGGAAGCCGTCGTGCTCCGCATCCTCGACCGCGGCGACGCACAGCTGGGCACGCAGCACATCGGCATGGCCGAGCGCGATCGCCATCACTTCGACAAGGTTCTGGACATGCCGCACGGCATCGTCCTCGTCACCGGACCGACCGGATCGGGCAAGACGACGACGCTCTACGCAGCGCTGTCGAAGATCAACGACGTCGAGCGGAAGATCATCACCATCGAGGATCCCGTCGAGTATCAGATGCGCGGCGTCAATCAGATCCAGGTCAACACCAAGAGCAACATGACCTTCGCCGCCGGGCTGCGCGCGATTTTGCGCCATGATCCCGACGTCGTGCTCATCGGGGAAATCCGCGATCGCGAGACCGCCGAGATCGCGGTGCAGGCCTCGCTCACCGGGCATCTCGTGTTCTCCACGCTGCACACCAACGACGCCCCCGGCGCCGCGACGCGGCTGGTCGAAATGGGCATCGAACCGTACCTCATCGCGTCGAGTGTCGAAGTGATCGTCGCGCAGCGCCTCGTCCGCGTCATCTGCACGACGTGCAAGCAAGAAGTTCCCGCCAGCGAACTCGAAACGGCCCGCACGGAGTTCGGCACGCTTGTGCCGGAAAAGCTGTACCGCGGCGCGGGCTGCCGCAACTGCCAGAACACCGGCTACCGCGGGCGGCAGGGAATCTTCGAGGTGCTGGCGGTGACCGATGAAATCCGCTCGCTCGTGCTGCACCGCGCGCCGTCGCACGAGATCCGCAAGGCGGCCGTGCGCCAGGGCATGCGCAGCCTGCGCGAGGACGGATGGCGCATCGTCGGCGAGGGTCGCACGACGATCGACGAAGTGATGCGCAACACGAAGGACGAGGAAGCGGCGGCAGCGGGTTTCAACGCCGCTGGCGGCTTAGCGGACCAGACAACACCCATTCGCAAAGCCGCAAGCGGCGCGGACGGGGAGGAGCGCTAAGTGGCAACCTTTGCCTACACCGCGCTCGACCGCCAGGGGCGTCAGACGAGCGGGACGATCCCCGCCGACAATCGCGCGTCCGCGATGGACGCGGTGCTCGGGCGGGGGCTTTCGCCCGTTTCCATCGAAGAGCAATCCAACGGCAACGGCAATGGCGGCGGGTTCTTCAGCTACCGCGGGGGCTCCAGCGCCGGCGCCGCGAAGACGCCTTCGACGCGCGTTCCGCAGCGGGCGCTGGAAGACTTCACCCGCGAGCTGGCGAACCTGCTCGCGGCGGGGTTGTCGCTCTCTCGCGCGCTGCACCTGCTGCGTCGCGAGGCGTCGCACCCGGCGGCGAAGAACGTGTGGTCGAAGGTGCACGACGACGTCGTCGGCGGCACGCCCCTGGCCGAAGCGCTGGGAAAATACCCCAAGACGTTCTCCACCGTCTACGTCGCGATGGTTTGCGCGGGCGAGGCCGGGGGGTTCCTTCCCATCGTCCTCCAGCAGATCGCCGACTTCCGCACGCGCGAGCAGGAGCTCCGCGGCAAGATCACCGCCGCCATGGTCTACCCCGCCGTCCTCGCCTGTTTGGCCGTCGCTGTGCTCGTGTTCCTGCTGACATTCTTCATCCCGCGCTTTTCCAGCATCTTCGACGAGTTCGGAGGCGACCTCCCCTGGCTCACGCAGGCGATCGTCGCCGCCAGCGCCTGGCTCACGAACTACGGGTGGCTGCTGGCCATTCTCGTCGTCGGGGGCATCATCGCGCTGCGCCGCAGCCTCACCACCGAGTCCGGGCGCCGGTTTCTCGAGCGCGTCGTGCTTCGTACGCCGGTCGTGGGCACCGTCGCCGCCCGGTTCGCGCTCGTGCGCTTCTGCCGGATGCTCGGCACGCTTGTCGGCGCCGGCGTGCCTCTCGTCGCCGCGTTGCGCACCGCCCGCGAAGCCCTGGGCAACCAGACGCTGGCCGACACCGTCACCCACGCGATCGAAGAGGTTCAGCGCGGTCAGCCGCTCTCGCGCAGCCTCGCGGGCAACAACGTCCTGTTCCCCGCCAGCGTCATCGAAATGATCGCCGTGTCGGAAGAAACCGGCCGGCTCGACAAGGAGCTTGTGCGCCTCTCCGGTTCGTATGAGGGAGAGCTCGACCGCAACCTGCGCATGCTCGTCGCCCTCGCCGAGCCGCTGTTGCTCATGGTCATGGCCAGCCTCATCGGCACGGTCGTCGTCGGCATGTTGCTGCCGGTGTTCACGATGCAGGATCTGATTAAATAGTCACCAGTTGTTAGTCGTTAGTTGCCAGAGAAGAGGAAAGCAAAGAATGCGAAACGCGAGATTCATTCCTGTTCACCGACGTGCCTTCACGCTGATCGAGTTGCTGCTCGTGCTCGTGATCCTGGGGGTGCTCGCTGCCATCGTCGTGCCCAAGCTGGCCGGGCGGTCGGAGGACGCCAAGATTAAGGCCGCGCGGGCGGAGATCTCGATCCTCAGCGGCGCGCTCGACATGTTCGAGGTCGACAACGGGCGCTACCCCAGCACCCAGGAGGGGCTGCGGGCGCTGGTCGAGCGCCCGGCGAACGCAGAGAGCTGGCGTGCGTACCTCAAGGGTGGCGTGCCCGTCGATCAGTGGAAGAATCCGTACGTCTACAGCTACCCCGGCAGCAACAACCCCGAAGGGTTCGACCTCCACTCCCTCGGCCCCGACGGGCGCGAGGGCGGGGACGACATCACGAACTGGGGTCAGTAGGAGAGATCGGTCACCTGTCACTGGTCGCCACTTGTCACTGGTCACTTGTCACTGGTCAAGGAAAAGAAGGCGCGTCTCCCTGACAAGTGACCAATGACCAATGACCAGTAACCAGTGACCAACCACCCCCATGACGCTTCGCCCGAACCAACTTCGCGGTTTCACGCTGATCGAGCTGTTGCTCGTGCTCGTCGTCATGGCGACGGCGCTGGGGATCGCCGCGCCGGCGATCAGCGGGTGGGGGCGCGGCGCGCGCCTGCGCGACGCGGGCGACGAATTCCTCGCCACCGCGAACTGGGCCCGCGCCCAGGCGATCTCGACCAGCACCGTTCATCGGCTCAACGTCGATGTGGACGCCGGGCGGTATTGGGTCACGGCGGCCCAGGGGCTGGAGTTCATCCCGCTCGACATGGAGTACGCGCGCGAAGCGTTCATGCCGATGAAAGTGACGATCAGATTGACCGACCTGGAGTCGCGCAGCCTCGACTTCATCTCGTTCGACCCGACGGGACGTGCCTCGCCGCGAATCGTTCGCCTCGCCGACGATCGCGGCCAGGCCACGCTCGTCTGCCGGACGCCCGCCGAAGGGTTTCGCCTCCTCAAGCCGGGTGAGGTGATCGAATGACGCGCGGCGCAAGCGGTTATCGCAGTGGCATGGGCGTCTCGCCCATGCCTTCTCGAAGAACACGGGCGAGACGCCCAGGTCACGGGAAACATACAGCGGGCTTCACGCTTGTCGAGGTGCTGGCCACGCTTGTGCTGCTGGGCATCGTCGTGCCGGTGGCGATGCGCGGGGTGTCGATCGGTCTCGCCGCCGCGTCCACCGCCCAGCGCACGGCCCAGGCGGCGTCGCTGGCCGAGGCCAAGCTCAACGAAATGATCGTCGACGGGACGTGGCAGACGAGCGGCCTGACCGGGGAGTTCCCCGACCACCCCGACTACCGCTGGACCTGCGCCAACGTCGCCCGCGATTACGGCACGAACGAAGTCGTTCTCACCGTCACCTGGACCCAGCGCGGCGCCGAGCGGCAACTGAGCCTCACCACCCTCGTCTACCCCGACGCCTACGCCGACGCGACGAATTCCGACAGTGAGGACACCGAAGACACCGAAGACACCGAAGACACCGAGGACACCGAGGACACCGACAGCGACTCGACGGCGACCGGAGGTGTGCAATGACCGCTTGCACGCTGAGTCCCGTGAAGCACGTCATCCTGAGAGCGTGTGAACTTTTAGTGGCATGGGCGTCTCGCCCATGCGTTCTTCATCAAAACACATGGTCGCGATGCCCATGCCACTGTAAAAGTTCACAGACCCTGGGGCACTCCGAAGGATCTCCATCGTTCGGACGTGTGAGATTCTTCGGAGTACCTCAGGATGACAATGCGTCGGCGTCGGCGCGTCTTTGCCGTCCCCGCGGATTCAGCCTGCTCGAGCTGCTCATCGCCATGGCGATGGCGGCGATGCTGGCGTTGTCGCTGTATGCGGCGATGAACGTGACGCTGCGGGCGCGGACGATCGCCAATGCCGCCATCGAGCCGACGCGCGCCGGGATGATCGCGATCGACCTCGTGCAGCGCGACTTCGAATCCGTCCCCCCGCTCACCGGCACGCTCGGCGGGACGTTCCA
>JBBSLV010000019.1:0-17206 GCA_038233535.1 Tepidisphaerales bacterium
CGACGACGCTCGTCCTCCTGTCGACCAGCGGCTACACGCTCGAGGCCCACGAGCTGGCCGAACGCCGCGCCGAGCGCGCGCTTATCCTGGTCGAGCCCAACGACGCCGGCGGGTTCAGCATTTATGGGCCCGTGGAAACCAAGGCGCTCTCCGACCTGTTCGACCCCGAAGCCGAGGACGAAAAGCGCAGGCGCATCCGCGACGCCATCGACGCGAACGTGGGCGAGCTGACCGGCAGCGGCATCGCAACCGACCGCGTGATGGCGCGCACGAAGCTTCCGCTGCAGCTCGTCGAGGCCGAGCTGAAGGAGTACGCCAGGCACGGCGCCGGCCTCGTTGCCAAACGATTGGACGGGCGGATCGTGCTGTTTCAGGAAGGGTCGGTCCCGATTGCCGCGTCAACGTCCTCCGGAGGTTCCGACATGCCGATGATCGACCGCATCAAGTCGCTGTTCGCGCGCAAGGGCGAGACGGAGAAGAAAATTTCGTTCCTCTCCGGCCGCCGCGCCGCGCTGGGGCAGCAGCGCGACCGCGCCTATGAGGAGCTGACGACGCTGGAACAGAAGGACGCCGCCCTGGTGCGGCAGTTCAAGGAATCCAACGCCGACGTATCAAAGCGCCGCGTCACGACGCAGCTTGTCCAGCTTCGCAAGGAAATAGAGCGGCGACAGCAACTGCTGAGCGTCTTCAATCAGCAGATCAACGTCGTCAGCACGCACCTGCACAACCTCGAACTCGTCCACCAGGGCAAGAACGCCCAGCTCCCCGACTCCGACGAAATGGCGACGGACGCCGCCAAAGCCGAGGAGATGCTCGCGTCGCTCCAGGCGAACCACGAGCTGGCCGAGTCGGTCGGCACGAGCTTGCAGGGCGGGCTGAGCGCCGAAGAGCAGGCGCTGTACGCGGAGCTGTCCGGCGCCGCGCCTGCGGGTGCACGGATGCAAACGACGACCTCGGAAGCCGCCGCGTCGGATGACGTCGCGGGGTCGTCCGGACCCGTGCCGAGGCCACAACCGCAACGGACGGATCCGGAGGCGGGATGAAAAAGTGTCGACGCTATATCGACGCCAAGGTGGCGTCATCCACGGCGGCGCCCGCGTGGGGTGGGCCGGGGTTGAGACGCAAAAGGCCGCCTGATGAGGCGGCAGCAAGGGGCCGTTATGCGAATGTCGAAAGTCGTTGTCTCTGTCGTGACCATCGTGATGCTGGCCGGCGCGTCGGCGAACGTTTGCGCGCAGGCTGCGCCGGCGGAGCCGCTCGTCGAGCAGTACCTGCGCTCGGGCAGGCTCGCCGACGGTGAGAAGGCGGTCGCCGAGCATCTTAAGGCCCATCCGAATGACGATCAGGCCCGCTTCGGCTTGGGCACGCTGCAGTTCCTCCGCGGCGTCGAGCGGCTGATGCAGTCGCTCCATACGTACGGCCTGCGCAGCGGCGAGAACGAGTTCACCGAGAACCTTCCCTTCGCCCGGCTGCCCATCCCGCCCAATCCGAATCCGAAAACAATGACCTACGCCGCGCTGCGCGAGATCGCGATGGCGTGGATTAAGGATCTTGCCGCCGCCGAAGCGACGCTGGCCGGCGTAAAATCGACCGATGTGCTGCTGCCGCTCAAGTTCGGCCTGATCCGCATGGACTTTAATGCCGACGGAACGGCGACGGACGACGAGACGCTGTGGAAGGTCTTCGCGCAGGTCCAAGGCGCGGGCGCCGATGACATGGCGGCGCAGGCGGAGCAGTTTGTCATCGCCTTCGACGCCGGCGACGTGCAGTGGCTGCGCGGCTATTGCCACCTGCTCATGGGGCTGGGCGAGATGATGCTCGCCTACGACCAGCACGAGCTGTTCAACGCGACAGCCCACTTGTTCTTTCAGAAGGTCGAGACGCCGTTCCCGTACCTGAGCGAGGGCCGCAAGGTCGCCGATTTCGGGATGGGCGTTGACATCGCGGATCTGATCGCCTTTATCCACCTTCTCCGCTTCTCCGTCGTCGAACCTCAGCGCATGACGGCCGCGCACGCCCACCTTGCCGAGGTGCTGCGCCGCAGCCGGGCGTCATGGGAGCTGATCTTGGCGGAACGGGACAACGACCGCGAGTGGATTCCAAATCCGAAGCAACAAACCGTCCTGCCCAACGTCCGGGTGACCGACGAAATGGTTCAGGCCTGGCTGCAGTTCCTGGAGGAAGCGGAGTCGCTCATGGCCGGGAAGCGGCTCGCGCCGTTCTGGCGCGGTGACGGTACGCGCGGCGTGAATCTCCGCCGCGTCTTCACCGAGCCGACTCCATTCGATCTGGTCCTGTGGGTTCAGGGCTCGGCCGCCGCCCCGTACCTGGAGGAGGGCGAGCTGACCCGGCGGCAGGTGTGGCAGGACATGGCCCGCGCCTTCGGCGGCAACTTGTTCGGCTTCGCCGCCTGGTTCAATTAGACTCCACCGCGCCCATGGCCCTCATCAACAAACTCTTCGGCAAGACCAAGACCCTCAGCCAGCTCACGCCGCAGGAGCTGCGCAGGGAGGAGATCCTGCTCACGAAGCAGCGCGACAAGCTCTTCAAACAGATCGAGCAGATTTCCGGGGACAAGCAAAAGATCTTTGAGCAGGGGGCGAAGCAGAAATCGCCGGAGCTGCGCAAGGCGCTGGCGCAGGACTTTGAGCTCAAGACGCAGCAGCAGCTCATGAACGGTCGCGAATTGAACCTGCGCAGCAAGGAGCTGCTGACCGTCAGCCGGCTGCGGATGGTGAAGGAGAACAACGCCAAGGGGCGGGCGCTGGGACGGCTGAACCTGACGGACAGGGACGTTGCGAAGATCAGCGGGTGGATCGAGGACGACGCGGTGTCGCAGGACATTTATCAGGACCGATTGAACGCGATGCTGGACCTCGGATCGCAGTCCGACAAAGACGCCCTGGAGGGAGCGGGGCTGTCGCAGGCCGGTCAGGAACTGATGAGCATCTGGGGCGAGATGGACCGCGGCGGGATCAAGCAGGACGACGGTTTCGCCGAGGCAGACCGCGCCGTCCGCCGCCGCAACGCGTCGGCCGACGGGGAGCAGTGATTGTTAATGCCGAACCCGCTGCACCGCAAGAACGCCGCGGAATGGGTGATGTGGGTGTGCGTGTTGCCGCTGGTCGTCTTCGCGCGTCTTCGAGAAAGATTGTTTAACCGCAGATGAACGCAGATAAGAGGATCTAAAAAAAGCACCGTTCTCTTTCTTATCCGCGTTTATCTGCGTTCATCCACGGTTCGTAACTGGTATGTTTTATGGGGCTGTTCAAATCGAAAGACGAGCGCCGCATCGAGCGCGAGATGAAGATCCGCGGCGGGATGCGCGCGATCGAGCGCTCGATCCGCCAGCAGGAGAAGTTCGCCGACGATTTTCTCAAAAACGCCCGCCGGGCGAAGCAGATCGGCGACGAGGGGCAGTACCAGTTCATCCGCAACGCGCTGAAGAAAACGGCGGCGGTGAAGAAGATGCTCGAGCGGCAGTTGCTGGCGATCAGGAACGCCATGCTCATCCAGCAGCAGGCTGCCGCGAGCCAGCAGTTTGCAGAGAGCATGACCCTGATGGCCCGCGAGATCGGCCGGACGTTTGGGGAGATGGACCTGACCAAAACGCAGGCCCAGTGGGAAAAGGCCGTCGCCCAGGCCGGCAGCATGGAAGAGCGGATGGAGGTCTTCCTCGACTCGATGGAGCAGTCGGCGGTGAGCGGGGCATCCATGACCGGCACGCGCGACGACCTCGTCACCGACGACGAGATCGACCGCATGATCAACGCCGAGGTGATCGCCAGCGAGAAGCAGGAGCTGAGCAAGCTGGATGAGCTGGAAAGCGAGATCGCGAAGGAGCTGGGGGCGACGAAGCAGAGGGATTAAGCGTACCTTGCTGAGCCGGGCGAAAATATTCTTCCGTTGCGGTCTATTGCTCTGGGGCGCGATCATGCTCGCGGCTGGCGTTGCGGGGATCTACCTGTTGGTCCACGGAGGCGCCGAGTCACCGTCGATTACGCCACTAACGGATTCACCACCACCACTCCGCCATAATCCTGTCCGGCGCTGAGATCTTCACTCCAGAGGATCGGCGCGTTGGCCCGCAGCGCGGCCGCGACGATCAATCCGTCCCACAGCGAAATCTTCCATCGCTGCGACGCGGCCATCCCTTCCGCGAGCACGGCCGAGTCGTTGTTAACGATGTGCCACCTGAAGTATTCGGTGATCGTGTCGGTGACGGCGCTCGAAGCGAGTCCTTTGCGCACGAGATTGACGTAAGTCTCCTGAAGCACCTGCACGCTGACCGCAGGAGGCAGCGCGCGACACCAAAGTGCCGTTATCAGGTCTCGCGCGATTGCGTGCCGATCGCCCGCGTCGCGATCGTGAGCATAAACCAGGATGTTCGTATCCACGAAAACCTGTTTATCGCTCATGCGCTTCGTCACGTGTCAGGGGTTTTCCGCCCAAGAGAAATCCCGTATTGAGGCGCTCGATTGCGCGAGCTCTCGCTGCGGCGTAATCGCTGGCACCCGAGACCTGTTCGGCAATCAATTTCGCGACCCATTCCGACAGCGAGCAATCCTCTTCAACCGCTCGATGCTTGGCGCGCTGGAGAACAGCCTCGTCGAGTCGTAAAGTCACATTCTTCGTCATGATCGAAGATCCTGCACGAACTTAATGTAGCACAGTTTTCGTGCTCAGGCCAAAAGTTTATTGATCAGGTTCCCGTGCACGTCAGTCAGCCTGAAATCCCGGCCTTGGAAGCGATACGTCAGCTTCTCATGCTCTATGCCCAGCAGGTGCAGGATCGTGGCGTGGATGTCGTGGACGTGGCAGCGGTCTTCGACGGCGCCGAAGCCTAACTCGTCGGTTTCACCGAGCACGATGCCCGGTTGCGTGCCCCCGCCGGCGAACCACATGGCGCCGGATTCGATGTGGTGATTGCGGCCGGTGCTCGTGCGGTTTTCGCCCATGGGGGTTCGGCCGAATTCGCCGCCCCAGATGACGAGCGTGTCGTCCAGCAGGCCGCGTTGTTTAAGATCCATCACGAGTGCCGCGCTGGCCTGATCGACCTCCTTGCAGCGGGCCTCGAAATCTTTTTCCAGCGTTTCGCCGGGCCCGCCGTGAGAGTCCCAGTTGGTGTGGTAGAGCTGGACGAAGCGGACGCCGCGCTCGACGAGTCGGCGGGCGAGAAGGCAATTGTTGGCGAAGCTGGGCTTGGCCTTGTCAACGCCGTAGAGGTCGAGCGTTTCCTGGGTTTCGCCGGAGAGTTCGCACAGGTCCGGCGCGCTGGTCTGCATCTTGTAGGCCATTTCGTACTGGCCGATGCGGGTCTGGATTTCGGGGTCGCCGGTGGCGGAGAACCGTTTGGCGTTAAGCGCGTTGACGGCGTCGATGGTGGCGCGTTGGTGGTCGGCGGAGATGCCGTCGGGGCTGGAGATGTTGACGATCGGATCACCGGATGAACGGAAGGGGACGCCCTGGTTGATCGTGGGGAGAAAGCCCGATCCCCAGTTGACCGCGCCCCCGCGCGGGCCGCGCCGGCCGGACTGGAGGACGACAAAGCCGGGGAGATCCCTGGCTTCGGAGCCGATTCCGTACGTCACCCAACTACCCATGCTCGGCCTGCCGAACTGGCTGGAGCCGGTGTTCATGAACAGCTTGGCAGGCGCGTGGTTGAATACGTCGGTGGCGACGGTTTTCACGATCGCGATGTCGTCGACGATCTTCGCCTGGTGCGGGAACAGCTCCGACACCCACGCGCCGTGCTTGCCGTGCCGCTCAAACTTTCGGCGGGTGCCGAGCAGGGCGGTGCGCTCCTTGAACGAATCGTTCATGAACGCAAACCGTTTGCCCTCGATCATTGATTCGGGAATCGGCTTGCCGTTAAGCTCAACGAGCTTGGGCTTGTAATCGAACAACTCGAGCTGGCTGGGTCCGCCGGCCATGAACAGGTAGATGACGTTCTTCGCCTTGGCGGGGTGGTGGCGGGCAGGCATTCCCGATTGCCGATTACCGATTTGCAATTGAGTTGAACCGGAGGAGGTCGCACCGTAGGCGGCGTCCTGGAGAAGCGACGCCAGCGCGATCGAGCCGACACCGACGGCGCAGTTCTTAAAGAAGTGTCGGCGGGTGACGTTCAGTAACGGGTCCATCGGCTCGTCCTCATTCGCGCGTGATCGTTTCGTCCAGGTTCAGAATCGCCCGCGCCGCCAACGTCCACGCCGCGAACTCGGCCTTGCTCGTTCCGTCCGGCGTCTGATCGGCAACCAGCGCGGCGACCGCCGCCTCGTCGTTCTCAAAATCCGAACGAGCCTTCGCCAGCAGATTCGTCAGGATTTCAGTCTCATCGGCGGCGGGAGCGCGCGACGTCGCGGCGCGGAACGCGGCGGCGAGCCGCTTCGTGTCGTCGGCCGACTTCTCGGCCAGCGCGCGGCGCGCCAGCCCGCGCGAAAATTCCACCCAAGCCACGTCGTTCAGCAGGTTCAGCGCCTGGAGCGGGGTGTTCGAGCGGATGCGCCGCGTGCACGCGGCGATCCCGTCGGGCGCGTCGAACGTCGCCAGGCTCGGGTGCAGGGTGTTGCGGAAGGCGAACGTGTACATTCCGCGGCGGTAGCGGTCCGGGCCCTTGCTCGTCGGCCAGTTGTGCTTCACCTGACCGAGGCCCATCACGCCGTCGGGGATCGGGGGGAAGACGCTGGGACCGCCGATCTTCGTGGTCAGAAGACCGGAACTGGCGAGGGCAACGTCGCGGACGATTTCCGCGTCCAGCCGCACGCGCGACTGACGGGCGTAGAGCTTGTTGTAGGGATCGATGTTTTCCAAGTCCGGCCGCACGATCGACGACTGGCGGTACGCCGCGGACGTGACGATCAGCTTGTGGATGTGCTTCAAGCTCCACTTGCTGTCGATTAGTTCCGTCGCAAGGTAATCGAGCAGCTTCGGGTGCGTGGGAGGGATGCCCTGCGTGCCGAAGTCGTTCTCTGTCTCAACGATGCCCCGCCCGAAGTACTGCTGCCAGATGCGATTCACCGTGACGCGCGCCGTGAGCGGATTTTGCGGATCGATGATCCACTTCGCCAGGTCCAGACGCGTGTGATTCGTCTCTTCGGTCGTCAGTGGGGGGAGGACACGCGGCACGCCGGGCATGACGACGTCGCCAGGCCGGGTGAAGTCGCCTTTGATGAGCAGGTTCGTGGTGCGTGGCTGGCCTTTGCGCTCAGCCATGATCAGCGTCGTCACGCCCTCGGTCAGCTGCTCCTTCGTGGCCACGAGGTTGTCCGCCATCGCGCCGAAGTCGTTGTCGATCGACCGCAGCGCGGTCTTCACCGCTTCCTGCTGCTTGGCGTTGCGCTTCTCGGCGGGGATCGCCAGGACTTGCTGCGCGTCGGGCTTGAGCTGCCCGCGCTGCACGTCCGTCAGCGTGGCTTCCCACGTTGCGATCTTGTCTGTGATCGCCTCTTCGAGCTGCGCGATGCGCGACTTGAGCGCTTCAATCTCCTTCGGGTCGGTCACGCCGGTGACCTTCAGCGACGGCTCTTCCGTGTTGTTGAAGAAGGCGAAGAACTCGTAGTATTCCTTCTGGCTGAACGGATCGAACTTGTGGTTGTGGCACTGCGCGCAGGCGAGCGTTTGGCCGAGGAAGACGGTGGCCGTCGTGCCGACGCGGTCGATGACCGCCTCGATGCGGAACTGCTCGGGGTCGATGCCGCCTTCGGTGTTGATCTGCGTGTTGCGGTGAAAGCCGGTGGCGATCTTGTGCTCGCGCGTTGGATTCGGGAGCAGATCGCCGGCGAGCTGCTCGACCGTGAACTGATCAAACGGCATGTCAGCGTTGAGCGCATTGATCACCCAGTCGCGGTAAGGCCAGATCGAGCGCGGGTAGTCGTGCGAATAACCGTTGGAGTCGGCGTAGCGGGCGTTGTCCAGCCAGTGCCGCGCCTGGCGCTCGCCGAAGTGGGGCGAACCGAGCAGTCGATCGACGTGTTTCTCGTATGATTCGCTCGATGTGTCGGCGGCGAACGCATCGAGCTCCGCGGGGGTCGGAGGGAGACCGGTCAGGTCCAGCGCGGCGCGGCGGAGAAGCGTGTCGCGCGGCGCTTCGGGCGAGGGTTTTAGCCCTTCCTTTTCCAATCGAGCAAGGACGAACCGGTCGATCCCGTTGCGCGGCCAACTCGCGTCCTTCACCTCGGGCTCGGCGGGGCGCACCGGTGTGATGAACGCCCAGTGCTGTTTGCGCACGACATCGCCGCCGGCGTATTCGTCGGGCCAGGTCGCGCCCTGATCAATCCACTTTGCGATCAGTGCGATCTGCTCATCGGGGAGGGGATCCTTGTCCAGCGGCATCTGCTCTTCGTCCCCCTCGCCGCGCAGGCGCTGGACGAGGTAGGACATGGCGCCCTGACCGGGAAGAATCGACGCGCCCGACGTGCCGCCCTCCATCGCGAGGGTTTTAACGTCGAGGCGGAGGTGGCCTTTGACTTTCTCCTCTCCATGACAGGCGACACAGTGCTTGGTCAGGATCGGATAAACGTCTTTGGCAAAATCGACCGGGGGCTCGGCGGCGCGCGAGACGGACGCGAAGGCGACTACGAGGATGGCAAAAAACGTGCGCAAGATTCTAATCACTCCACCTTTAGAGCCGAGAGCCGAGATCGGGAACTGTATGCAATTATACCCCGTCATCGGCGATTTGTTCGATCAAGCGGTCACGGCGGCAAGAAGTTTCTCACGATCCTCTTTCGTCGGCAATCGCCCAAACCCCGCACGCACGTTTTCCTGCATATGTTTGGGGTTTTTCGTCGCGGGAATGACGCAGGTGACGGCCTCGTCGGCCAGAATAAATTTCAACAACGCTTCGGCCCACGTCGATGCAAACGGCTTCACGAAATCCGGCAGGGGCTTGGCGGCGAGGGATCGGATTAAACCCCCGCCCCCGAAGGGGCGGTTGATCAGGGTGGCGACGCCGTTGTCGCGCGCCGCGGGCAGCAGGCGTTTTTGCGCGTTTCGCTCGGCGAGCGAATAGTTGACCTGGAGGAAGTCGGGCTGGTCGGCTTTGATGATCGTCTCAAGCTCGTCGTGCGCGCTTTCCTGATAATGCGTGACGCCGATGTAGCGGAACGTCCCGTTCTGCTTCCACTCGCGCATCAGCGGGAGCATCGTCTTCCAGTCATTTAAATTGTGGATCTGCATCAACTCGATCTTCTCCCGTTTGAGCCGCTGAAGCGATCGATTGAACGACCCAACGCCGGCTTCCGCGCCCCGCTCGGCCACCTTCGTGGCGATGAAAAACTGGTCGCTCAGCCCCATGCGCATGGTAAGCAGTCCGGTCACCTCCTCGGCCGCGCCGTATGACGGGGCCGTATCGATCACGCGCCCGCCGGCGTCGTAGAAGACGCGCACGACTTCTTCGAGGGGTTTCAGCGCCGCCTCATCGACCCTCGGGGGATTCATCGCGATCCACGTCCCCAGGCCGACGACCGGAATCGATTCGCCGGTGGAGGGGGTTTTGCGGGAGCGCATGGATGGCGATTGCGTCGTCGCGGGTTGCGCCGTCGCGACGACGGCGGCGCTCAGCACGATTGCGGAACTCACGAGAAACTGACGGCGGGAGGAGGAATCGATCGACACGGAAGCTCCTTGGGTTGAAGGATGATATGATGATCGCTCTCTCTGCGGATGAAAAATCAACCAATATCTGCAAACTGAGCCAGATCTGCACGCCCTGCTTTCGCGCCAGGGCCGGATCGCCAACATGCCGCCGGCGAGCGCGGGAGGGCGCGGTTTTGACAGTTGGTTCGCCGCACCGATTGCGGGCTTGAGATGAATTCATGTTGCTGACGCTCACCACAACGCACCGGCCGGCAACCGATCTGGGCTATCTGCTTTATAAGAACCCGGCGAAGTTGCAGACGTTCGAGTTGACCTTCGGTCGCGCTCATGTTTTCTATCCCGAGGCCACCGATGATTGCTGCACAGCCGCGCTGCTCCTTGAGGTCGATCCGGTGGGTCTGGTGCGCAATCGGCGCGGGCCCTCCGGGGAGGGATTCGCGCTTGAGCAGTACGTCAATGACCGGCCGTACGCCGCTTCGTCTTTCCTCAGCGTGGCCATCGCGGAGGTCTTCGGCTCGGCGTTATCCGGTAAGAGCCGTGAGCGGCCCGACCTCGTATCCCAGAAACTACCGTTCGTCGCACGGGTGCCGGTTCTGCCGTGCCGCGGCGGCGAACCGTTGCTTCGCAGGTTATTCGAGCCGCTCGGCTATGAGATTTCCGTAAGGCAACATCCGCTCGATGAGCAGTTCGCGGAGTGGGGCGAGGGCCGCTACTGGTCGGTCGAATTGCGGGCGGACGTGACGCTGCATGACTTGCTCACGCATCTTTACGTGCTCATTCCGACCTTGGACGGCGACAAGCACTACTGGATCGGCGATGACGAAGTGGAAAAACTGTTGCGCCATGGCGCCGGTTGGCTCGCCGGTCATCCGGAGAAGGAGCAGATTGTTGAACGATACCTGAAGCGTCGAAAGAACCTGACCCGCCAGGCGCTGGAACGGCTGCTTGATGAGGACCAATCAGACCCGGATGAAATGGATCTGGCGCATGCGAATGAAGAACAGGTCGTCGAGCACACGATCAGCCTGAATGAGCAACGTCTCGGCGCCGTAATGGCCGTGCTGACCGGCAGCGGCGCGCGTCGCGTGCTGGACCTGGGATGCAGCACAGGGAACCTGCTGCGGTGGTTGCTTGCCGAGAAACAGTTCGAGCAAATCGTCGGAATGGATGTATCCCATCGCGCGCTTGAGATCGCGGGGGAGAAGCTCCACCTTGAACGCATGCCGCCTTTGCAGCGACAGCGCATCGCGCTGATGCAGGGGTCGCTTGGTTATCGCGACAAGCGGCTGAGCGGGTTCGATGCCGCCGCCGTCGTGGAGGTGATTGAGCATCTGGACGAACCAAGGCTCGCGGCGTTCGAGCGCGTGCTGTTCGAGTTCGCCCGGCCGAAAACCGTCGTCGTGACCACGCCGAACGTGGAGTATAACGTCAAGTTCGAAACCTTGCCGGCCGGCAGATTCAGGCACCAAGACCACCGTTTTGAATGGGCGCGCCCCCAGTTTCAGGCGTGGGCCGACAATGTCGCCCGGCGATTCAATTACGTCGTGCGATTCCTCCCCGTTGGACCGGATGACCCGACCGTTGGATCGCCCACGCAAATGGCGGTCTTCACCCAGCGATAAAACTCAGCCCTCGCGAACATGTGGCCGCTCTGTTTGAGCATTCGATGGAACTGAAGCTTCCGAATCTCTCGCTCGTCGTCATGATCGGCTGTTCCGGATCGGGCAAGAGCACGTTCGCGCGCTCCCATTTCGCGCCAACGGAGGTTCTCTCCTCCGACTTCTGCCGCGGTTTGGTTTCAAATGATGAGAATTCGCAGGACGCGACGAACGACGCCTTCGACGTGCTTCGTTACATCGCCGGCAAGAGGCTGACGCGCGGGCTGCTTACGGTGATCGACGCGACCAACGTGCAACCCGAATCGCGCAAGCCGCTCGTGGCGCTGGCGCGCGAATACGACGTGTTGCCCGTAGCCATCGTGCTCAATCTTCCTGAGCGCGAGTGCCACGACCGCAATAAGCAGCGGCCGGATCGACAGTTCGGCCAACATGTGATTCGCAACCAGGTCGCCCAACTCCGTCGTTCGATTCGCGGCTTGCAGCGTGAAGGTTTCCGGCACGTCTTCGTGTTGTCGTCACTTGATCAAGTGAACGCGGCAACGGTCATGCGCGAGCCGCTCTGGAACGACCGGCGAAACGAGCACGGACCGTTCGACATCATCGGCGACGTGCACGGGTGCTACGACGAACTGGTGGCGCTGCTTGAAAAGCTGGGATATGCCATCGATTCAGACGTTGTCACGCCGCCTGACGGACGCCGGGCCATCTTTCTCGGCGACCTGGTGGATCGCGGGCCGAAGGTTCCCCAGGTATTGAAGCTGGTGATGGAGATGGTTCGCGCAGGAGCGGCGCTGTGCGTGCCGGGCAATCACGACATCAAGCTGATGCGGAAGCTCCGAGGCAAGGACGTACAGATCACGCACGGGTTGGCGGAGACATTGTTCCAGCTCGAAGCTGAACCCGTGGACTTCCGAGTCACCGTCGCTGATTTTATCGATCGCCTCGTCAGCCATTATGTGCTGGACGGCGGGAAACTGGTGGTCGCGCATGCGGGCATGAAGGAGCAGTATCAAGGCCGCGGCTCCGGTCGCGTTCGTGAATTCGCGCTGTTTGGCGAGACCACCGGCGAGACCGACGAATTCGGTCTTCCCGTGCGCCACAACTGGGCTGCGGAATACCGCGGCCTGGCCCATGTCGTTTACGGACATACGCCTGTGCCGCATGCCGAGTGGCTGAACCGCACGATCAACATCGACACCGGCTGCGTGTTCGGCGGCGTGCTGACGGCGCTGCGGTATCCTGAGAAAGAGATCGTCTCGGTTCCGGCGCTTCGAACGTATTCCGAGCCGGCCAAACCCTTTTTGCCGGCCGAGTTGGCGGCGCCCGCACGCACGGCGCAGCAGGCGAACGACGATGTGCTTGATCTTGAAGATGTGATCGGCAAGCGCATCGTGAACACCCGGCTGATGTCGAATGTCACGGTGCGCGAGGAAAACGCGATCGCGGCGCTTGAGGTGATGAGCCGCTTCGCGGCGAACCCCAAATGGCTGATCTATCTCCCGCCAACGATGTCGCCCACCGAGACGACTCAACAGCCGGGCCTCCTTGAGCACCCCGGCGAAGCATTTGCTTACTACCGGGCAAATGGCGTGGGTAAAGTGATGTGTGAAGAGAAGCATATGGGTTCGCGCGCCGTGGTGATTCTCTGCCGCCACGACGCGACCGCCCGGCGACGATTCGGCATTGATGGGGACGGCGCCGGCATCATCTACACCCGTACCGGCCGTCGATTTTTCGAAGATCGAGCGGTCGAGGCGGCATTACTGGAGCACCTGCGCAGCGCCTGCACAGCCGCAGGGTTTTGGGAGGAATTCACCAGCGACTGGTTTTGCCTGGACTGCGAGTTAATGCCCTGGTCGGCCAAAGCGCAGGAGCTTCTGAAGAACCAATACGCAGCGGTTGGTTCGGCCGGACGCGCCGGCTTGACGAACGCCGTCGAACTGCTGGAGCAGACCGTCCCGCGGTTCCAATCACCCCAGGATCGCGGTGTCGTTGAATTGCTGGATCGCTATCGTGAGCGGCACCAGAGGGTGATTGACTATGTCTCGGCCTATCGTGGCTATTGCTGGCCGGTGCGGTCGGTCAATGATCTGAAACTCGCGCCGTTTCATCTGCTGGCGAGCGAAGGCAAAGTTCATATCGATCACGATCACCAGTGGCACATGCGGACGCTGGCGCGTCTTGCCGAAGCCACGGGCGGCGGCTCTCCCATCATGGCGACCCGGCATCTGATCATTGACGTGACCGACGCACAGAGCGAAGCAGAGGGCGTCCAGTGGTGGAGCGATCTTACCCGCACGGGCGGCGAGGGGATGGTTGTCAAGCCGCTGGAGTTCGTGGTGCGCGGCCAACGCGGCCTGGTACAACCGGCGGTCAAATGCCGCGGGAAAGAATACCTCCGGATCATTTATGGTCCTGAGTATGACGCGCCGGAGAATATCACCCGGCTGCGTTCACGTAGCGTCGGAGCGAAACGAGCGATGGCCATCAGAGAGTTTGCGCTTGGCATCGAAGCCCTGGAGCGGTTTGTGCGAAGCGAACCGCTTCGCCGAATCCACGAGTGTGTCTTCGGCGTGCTTGCGATGGAGAGCGAGCCCGTCGACGCGCGATTGTGACCCGGGGCTACTCCCCCCGCAGTCCGATCGCACTCGCCGTCGCGTGGGTTTCGATGTGGCTGATGCTGACGTGCCAGCGGATGATGCCCAGCTCCGTGGCGATCCGCGCGCACTCGCCGGTGAGGCTGATTTTTGGTTGGCCGGAGGGTTCGCGGAGGATCTCGACGTCCGTCCACGCGATTCCCCCGCGCCAGCCGGTGCCGATGACTTTCAGCACCGCTTCCTTGGCGGCGAATCGACCGGCGAGGTGTTCGTAGTATCGCTTGGGGTTCAGCGCGCAGTAGCGCTGCTCGTCGGGTGTGAAGCAGCGGTCGAGGAAGCGCTGGCCGTGCTCATCGACGAGCCGCCTGATGCGGCTGGTTTCAACGATGTCGATGCCGTGGCCGAGGATGGGCATAATGGAAAAACTCGAAGCACGAAATCTGAAACGAGCGCTAAATCACAAATCTCAACGGGCCAATGGCAGCGAAGCGGATGCGCCTCATATCGTCGTCATATCGTCGTCGAGATTATAGCCGAATGGGAAAGACACAAGCCGCGCCGGCGCCAGGCCCGCGGTTGACACTCGTCAGGATCGTTAGATACTGCCCCTTTCCACACCGCCAGGAGTGCTCGCTCGTGAAACGCAAGTTTGCCGCCGCCGTACTGTCTGCCGCGCTGATCATTCCGCCATTTGTGCGGGGTGCTGAATCCGCGCCGTTGCCGAATGATGCCGTCGTTGCGCGCGTCGAGGACGTCGCCGTCACGATGGGCCAGCTCCAGGGGCCGCTCGTCGAGGCATATGGGCTTAACGTCCTGCTCAACCTCGTCCAACTTGAGCTGGCCAAACAGGTGGCGGCGAATGCGAAGGTGACCGTGACCGGCGCCGACCTCGAGCGCGAGCGCAAGATGACGCTCGACCGCATGTTCAAGGATGCGCCGGCGGAGGACCATGACAACCTGTTCCAGCAGTTCCTCCAGCAGCAGAACAGCAGCCGGGCGGAGTTCGATGTCGTCATGGCGACCAACGCCCACCTGCGCAAGGTGGCCGAGCCGCTGCTGGCGGGGAAGATTTCCGACGAGAACCTGAAGACGGCGTTCGGCGCGATGTACGGCGAAAAGGTGCAGGTCCGGCATATTCAGGGGTCGAACCTGCTGGAGATTCAGGAAGCGCGGCGGCGCGTGGAGGCGGGCGAGCCGTTCGCCGCCGTCGCGCGCGAGCTGAGTCGCAACCAGCGCACGGGATCGCTCGGCGGGCTGCTGCCGGAGTTCAGCCGCGGCACGACCGACCTCCCGCAGTCGATGAAGGACGCGGCCTTCGCGCTGGAGCCGGGCGAAATGTCAGACCCCGTTGAGGCCAGGGGGGCGTATCACCTGCTCATGCTCGAGCAGCGCATCCCGCCGAAGATATTCAAGTTTGAGGACGTGAAGGACAGCATCCGCGAGGAGCTGAACGAGCGGGCGGTGCAGGAGACGGTGAAGCAACTGCGCCAGCAGATCGTGCAGCAGGCGCGGGAGAAGTTGAAGATCGAGCATCCGGAGCTGAAGGCGCAGTTCGAGCAGATGACGCAGAAGAGCAACGAGTCGCAGGTGACCGACGCCGAAGGTGTTCGCGGCGCGTTGCGCCGCGAGCGCGAGCGGCGCGGGTTGCCGGTGGATGATGAATCTCCGAAAGCCACAACGCAGCAGAACTGAGCCATAGATGAGCGATCAGCCTTTCAAGATCGACGTATCCGCCCGCATCCAGCGGTTGCCGCCGTACCTGTTCGGGCGCATCAACAAGATGAAGTACGACAAGCGGGTGGCGGGCGTCGACATCATCGACCTGGGCATGGGCAACCCGACCGACCCGACGCCCAGGTGCGTCGTCGACAAGCTGGCCGAGGCGTCGCTCGATCCGCGCAATCACCGTTACAGCGTCAGCAACGGCATCGCGGGGCTGCGCAAGGAGATCGCGAAGAAGTACAGAACGAAGCACGGTGTCGAGCTGAACCCCGACACGGAAGTCATCGCCACGATCGGCAGCAAGGAAGGGTTCAGCCACCTGTGTCTCGCGCTGCTTGGTCCTGGCGATACCGTCGTCGTCCCCGACCCGGCATTCCCCATCCACATCTACGCCGTCGCGATGGCCGGCGCGAACGTCATCCGCGTGCCGCTGGGGAACGACCAAGCCTTTCTGGACAACATCGAGCGGACCATCCAGGGGCTGTACCCGACGCCGAAGCTGCTGATCCTCAACTACCCGCACAACCCGACGGCCATGACGATCGACCCCGGCTTCTGGGAGCGCGCCATCGCGCTGTGCCGCCGGCACGGCGTGATGCTTATCAGTGACTTCGCCTACGGCGAGATCTGCTTCGACGGCTACCGCGCCCCCAGCCTGCTCGCCGCCGACGGGGCGAAGGAGTTGGGCGTCGAGTTCACCACGATGAGCAAGTCGTACAACATGGCCGGCTGGCGCGTCGGCTTCTGCTGCGGCAACGCCGAGATGGTCAAGGCGCTGGCGACGATCAAGGGGTACTACGATTACGGCATGTTCGCGCCGATCCAGATCGCCAGCGTGATCGCGATGCGCGAGTGCGAGCACACGCCGGCTGAGCAGGCGAAGATCTACGAGGAGCGCCGCGATGTCGTCTGCCGCGGCCTCGACAAGCTCGGCTGGACGTACGACAAGCCCCGCGCCAGCATGTTCGTCTGGGCGAAGATTAACGAAAAGCATTTTGCGTCCAATGAGGGCACGATCGACTTCTGCCTCCGCATGATGGACGAGGCCGAGGTCGCGCTGGCGCCCGGCCGCGCGTTCGGCGAGAACGGCGAGGGTTATGTCCGCATCGCGCTGGTCGAGAACGAGCACCGTCTCAAGCAGGCGATGGGCAACCTGGAGCGGGTGCTCGTGCCGCGCAAGCCCAAGCCGAGGCGCGCCAAGACGACCGCCTGACGCGCCGTCATTTCGCCGCGCCACAACGGCGCAACGCCGCGCCACAACGGTGTTTCGCCGCGCAACAAGGGTGATTCGCCGCGCAACAACGGTAATTCGCCGCGCAACGAAGGTGATCCCCCGCGCAACAACGGTAATTGGCCGCGCAACAACGGTGATGCGCCGCCCAACACCGGCGCTGCGCCGCCCAACAACGGTGATGCGCTCCGCCACAACGGCGCCGCGCGCCGCAACAACGGCAATGCGCCGCCCCGCGCCGTTGATTCCCCGCCCGGCAACGGCATTTCAGTGGCATGCGCGTCTCGCCCATGATCTGCGTGTACGCACGCATGTCCGCCGCCGGCAGCGGCGGTAGTCGCGGTGTTATGGGAACAACCGTTCATCCACAGCCCGCCCTGAGCGACGTCGAAGGGAATGAACACGAATCGACGCGAATGGATGAACCGGGGCGGGGGGGC
>JBBSLV010000020.1:0-17173 GCA_038233535.1 Tepidisphaerales bacterium
AACCGCGACGTGACCTACGACCAGTTCGTCATCCAGCAGATCGCCGGCGACATGCTGCCCAACGCGTCGGTTGAAGACCGTATCGCCACCGGCTTCCACCGCAACACGATGTTCAACGAGGAAGGCGGGATCGACGTCGAGGAGTTCCGGTACAAAGCCGTCGTCGACCGCGTCCAGACGACCAGCACGGCGTTCCTCGGGCTCACGATGCACTGCGCCCAGTGCCACACCCACAAGTACGACGCCATCAGCCACCACGAATACTTCGCGTTTTTCTCGATGCTCAACAGCGCCGACGAACCGAAGATCGAGATCCCCCGCCCGGAGATCACGGCCCAGCGCAAGGCGATCGAACCGAAGATCGCCGCGGCCGAGGCGGCGCTGGAGAGTGAGTTTCCGACGCGCCCCGAAGAGATCGAATGGACTGTCCTCTCGCCGGAGACGCTCAAGGCCAGAGCTGAGGGCGTCGTGCTGACGAAGCAGCCGGACGATGCGGTCCTGGTGAGCGGGCCGGTGGCGGAGAAAGACACGTACACGCTCGACACCGCCGGCGCCGACCTCGCGGGCGTGACGATGCTGCGGCTGGAAGTGCTGACCGACCCGTCGCTGCCGAAGAACGGGCCCGGTCGGTTCGAGAACGGGAACTTCGTGCTCAGCGAGCTGAATCTCGCGCGGCTCGATGGCGACAACAATCCCCAGCCGATCGCGCTGACCAGCCCGCAGGCGGATTTCTCGCAGCAGGAGTACAACGTCGGCAGCGCAATCGACGGCAACGTCGGCACGGGCTGGGCGATCGCGACGGGCGGGTCCGATTCCAACGTGAATCGCGCGGCCACCTTCCGCATCGCGCCGCAGGAGGGTTCCGCGCCGCTGCGGATCACACTCCAGCAGGCATACGCGAACCACACCATCGGTAGATTTCGCCTGTCCGTCGGTCGGCCCAGGCCCGACCCGAGTGCGACGATGGCCGAAGCGGACCGCCGCGCGAGCCACCTGGCGGACAAGCTTACCGAGTGGGAGAAATCCGTCGCCGCCAAGGCGGTGAAGTGGACCGTGCTCGATCCGGCGACGTTCGAGCGCAATCACGGGGCGACGATCACCAAACTGCCCGACAAATCGCTTCTGTTCACGGGCGGCAACCTGTATCGCGATGAATACCTGCTCGGCTTCGACACGGACCTGAAAGGCGTCACCGCCATCCGGTTGGAAGTGCTGCCGGACGAGAACCACCCCAACGGCGGCCCCGGCCGCAACTCTAACGGCGGGTGGCTGCTGTCGGGCATTAATGTGACGGCCTCCCCGAAGGACGCGATCGACCAGCCCGCGCCGGTCGAGATCGCAACCGCCACAGCCGACATCGCCAACGATTCGGTCGCCCGCGCCATCGATGGGAAGAAGGACACGCACTGGACCGTCCCCGCCGGCGACGCCAAGCCCCACGCGGCCGTGTTTCAATTGAAAGCCCCGACGGGTCACGACGGGGGAACGCGGCTGAACGTGGCGCTGCTTCAAAACTACTTCCAGTCGGAAAACATCGGACGCCTGCGCATCTCCGTCACCACCGACCCGCGCGAGGCGATCGAAGCGGCCGGCGTGCCCCAGGACATCGAAGCGATCGTGCTCACGCCCGTCGATCAGCGCACCCCCGCGCAGGCGACGCGCCTCAAGCAGCACTTCCTCTCGATCACCCCCCTGCTGGCGGCGCAGCACCAGGCGATTGCCCAGCTGCGCGCATCGATGCCGGCGCAACCGACGACGCTGGCGATGACCGAACGCGCCGTCCCGCGGGTCACGCGCCTCATGCATCGCGGGGAGTTTTTGCAGCCCAAGGAGGAAGTCGGACCGGGCGTGCCCGCCGTCCTGCACCCGCTGCCCGAGGGACCGAAAAACCGCATGGCGCTGGCGCGCTGGCTGGTGGCGCCGGAAAACCCGCTCATCGGGCGCGTCACGATGAACCGCGTCTGGGCGGCGTACTTCGGGCGCGGGATCGTCAACACCGTCGAGGACTTCGGCATCATGGGCGAAAAGCCCTCGCACCCTCAGTTGCTCGACTGGCTGGCGACGGAGTTCGTCGACCAGAACTGGAGCATGAAGGCAATGCACCGGCTGATCGTGACCAGCGCGACCTACCGCCAACGGTCGCACGTCACGCCCGATCTGCTGGAGAAAGACCCCGCCAACGTGCTCCTGGCGCGCGGGCCGCGCGTGCGCGTGCAGGCGGAGACGATCCGCGACATCGCGCTGTCGGCTTCAGGGCTGCTCAGCGGGAAGATCGGCGGGCCCAGCGTCTATCCCCCGCAGCCCGCGGGCGTGTCCGAGCTTTCCTACGGCGCGATTGCCTGGCCGACCAGCGAAGGCCCGGATCGGTATCGGCGCGGTCTCTACACGTACATGAAGCGCACCAGCCCCTACCCCGGGCTGACAATTTTCGACGGTCCGACGAGCGAGGTGACGTGCACCGTCCGCACCCGCTCGAATACCCCGCTCCAGGCGCTGACAACACTGAACGATGATGTATTCGTCGAGGCGGCGCAAGCGCTGGGCCGGCGCGTGGTGGAAGAGGTCGATTCGGGCAGCGCCGAGGAGCGCATCCGCCAGCTTTTCCGGTTGTGCATCGCCCGCTCTCCCGAGCCGGCCGAAATGGCGAAGGTCAAAACGTTTTATGAAACGCAGTTAAAGCGCTTCCTCGAGAAGCAGGCCAATCCCGCTCAGGTCGCGCTGCGCGATCCCAAGGCCGTGCCGAGCGGAATGGATCTGCCGGAAGTCGCCGCCTGGACGATGGTCGCCCGGACGGTGATCAATCTGGACGAAACGGTGACGAAGGAATAGGAAAAAGGGATGAGGGATGAGGGATGAGGCAGGACGCATTTTCGCTTCATCCCTCATCCCTCATCCCTATTCCGAAAGGTTCTTATGCCCTGCAATCAACAACCCGCACGTAACGCCGCCGAGCTGCGCGAGATCACCCGCCGTCACTTCTTCCAGGAGTGCGGCGTGGGCGTGGGCAAGATGGCGCTGGCGTCGCTGCTCGCCGGGGGAACGCGCAGCGTCTTCGCGTCCGATCCGCGGTCCGCGATCCCGGATCTGCAATCTGCAAACCCGCTGGCGCCCAAAGCCCCGCACTTTCCCGCCAAGGCCAAGCGCGTCATCTACCTGTTCATGGTCGGCGCCCCGTCGCAGCTCGATCTGTTCGAGCCCAAGCCCGCTTTGGTGAAGTTCGACGGCCAGCCGATTCCGTCCGACGTCGTCAAGGACGCCCGCTATGCCTTCATCGAGCCCAACGCGAACCTCATGAGCTCGCGCTACAAGTTCCACCACCGCGGAGAGTGCGGGATGGAACTGTCGGAGATGCTCCCGCATCTGGGCGAGGTCGCTGACGACATCACGCTGATCCGCTCGATGCACACCGACCAGTTCAATCACGCGCCCGGGCAGGTCTTTGTGCAGACCGGATCGGCCCAGCTTGGCCGGCCCAGCATGGGATCATGGGCCAGCTACGGGCTGGGCAACGAGGCCGTCGATCTCCCCGCGTTCGTCGTCCTCACCAGCGGCAAGGGCACGAGCGGCGGGCCGGCGCTGTGGGGCAACGGATTTCTGCCCAGCATCCACCAGGGCGTCAACTTCCGCGCCAAGGGTGATCCGGTGCTGTCGGTTTCCAACCCCGCGGGCATCGATGCGTCGATGCAGCGCGAAAGCCTCGACCTCATCCGCGAGCTTAACGAACAGCATCTCGCGGCCGTCGGGGATCCGGAAATCGCGACGCGCATCAACGCCTATGAGATGGCGTACCGCATGCAGACCAGCGCGCCGGAACTGACCGATCTGTCGCAGGAAGATCCCAAGACGCTGGAGATGTACGGCGCCAAGCCCGGCGAGGCGTCGTTCGCCAACAACTGTCTGCTCGCCCGCCGGATGGTCGAGCGCGGCGTGCGCTTCGTGAACCTCTATCACGCCGACTGGGACCACCACTCCGACGTCGCCGGCGGGGTGAAGGGACAGTGCGACCTGACCGACAAACCGTCGGCCGCCTTGATCAAGGATTTGAAGCAGCGCGGGCTGCTGGACGACACGCTGGTCGTCTGGGGCGGGGAATTCGGGCGCACGCCCATGGTCGAAACCAACCCCGCCATCGGGCGCAGCATGGGCCGCGACCACCACCCCCAGGCGTACAGTATGTGGATGGCCGGCGGGGGCATGAAGCGCGGCTTCACCCTCGGCTCAACCGACGACATCGGCTTCAACATCGCCGAAGACCCGGTCCACGTGCACGACTTGCAGGCGACGATCCTCCACCTGCTGGGGCTGGATCACACACGACTCACCTATCGATTTCAGGGAAGGGATTTCCGCCTGACCGACGTGCACGGGAACGTGGTGACGAAGATGCTGGCATGAGACGGAACCGCTTGGGCGCACTCATGCCGCTCTGCCCCCACCCGCCCGCGAGGCGGCATGATGCACAGCTCGATTCGTAAGGAGGTTTGCTCTGCTCCGCCGCACCTTTTTGACCGCCGGAGTTTTCGTCTGCGCCGGGTTGGCCGTCGTGCTGCGCGGTGGGCCGGCGCGGGGTGAAGACGCGCCGCTTGCGGGCCAGGTTGACCTGCCCCCCGCGATCGCGCGAAAAATCGATTTCGCGCACGACGTATTGCCGCTCTTGAAGGAATCGTGCGTTCAGTGCCACGCCAACGGCAAGAGCAAGGGCGGGCTGGAGATGGACACCCGCGAGGCGCTGCTCGCCGGCGGGGAGTCGGGGCCGAGCATCATCGAGGGCAACAGCGCCAAGAGCCTCACGATTCAGCTTGTCGCCGGCCAGGATGAGGACCGCATCATGCCCGCTAAGGGCAAGCGGCTGACGCCCGAGCAGGTCGGCATCCTGCGCGCATGGATCGACCAGGGCGCGGTCTGGCCGAAGGAGCTGTCGCTGGGCAGCCGGTGGAAGCAGGCGCCGCTGGAGCCGCGCCGTCCGGAGATTCCCGCGGCGGCGCCGGGGTCGGGTCTGACGAACGTGATCGACCTGGTCCTTCAGCCGTACTTCGCGGAGCACAAAATCACCCCGGGCGCCGTCGTCGATGATCGTGTTTTTGCCCGGCGGGCGTACCTGGACATCATCGGCCAGATTCCTCCCCCGCAGGATTTGGAAGCGTTCATTGCCGATCCGTCGAGCGACAAGCGGAGCGCGCTCGTGCGCAAGCTTCTCGCCGACCGGAAGAATTACGCGGCGCACTGGATGACGTTCTGGAACGACGCGCTGCGCAACGACTACAAGGGCACGGGCTACATCGACGGCGGGCGCACGCACATCACGCAGTGGCTGTACGATTCACTGACGGGCAACAAGCCGTACGACCAGTTCGTCCGCGACCTGGTGACGGGGGAGAACGGCGCCGCCGGGTTCAGCGAAGGCATCATCTGGCGCGGCGTCGTCAACGCCAGCCAGACCCGCGAAATGCAGGCCGCCCAGAATCTCTCGCAGGTGTTCATGGGCGTGAACATGAAATGCGCCAGTTGCCACGACAGTTTCATCTCTGATTGGAAGCTCGAGGACGCGTACGGTTTGGCCGGCATCTATGCGGATCAGCCCCCGGAGATGGCGCAGTGCGATAAGCCGCTGGGCAAGGTCGCGAAGTTGAAGTTCCTCTACCCGCAGCTCGGAGAAATCGACGCGACCAAGCCCAAACCCGAGCGGCTGAAGCAGCTTGCCGACATCATGACGTCCGAGCGCAACGGACGATTGAGCCGCACGATCGTCAACCGCGTCTGGCAGCGCATGCTTGGGCGCGGGTTCGTCGAGCCGGCCGACGAGATGGACAACGAGCCGTGGAACGGTGACCTGCTCGACGCGCTGGCGGTGAAGTTCGCCGATGACGGGTACGACGTGCAGAAGCTGATCGAACTGATCGCGACATCGCGGGCGTACCAGATCCCCGCCGTCGTCGCGACCGAAGAGAACGCCGAGGAATACGTTTTCGCCGGCCCGGGCATCCGGCGGATGTCCGCCGAGCAGTTCCTGGACGCCGTCGCGACCCTGACGGGCACGAAGCTCGACCCAACTCCCAGCAAGCTTGAAAACGCCCCCTCCCGCGCCGCGATGACGCTCGCCGACCCGCTGACGGTGGCGCTGGGGCGCCCCAACCGCGAGCAGGTCGTCACCCACCGCCCCAGCGCCGCCACGACGCTCGAAGCCCTGGAGCTGACGAACGGTCCGACGCTGACAGCGATGCTCCATGAGGGCGCCAAGCGGCTGGCGAAACAATCGACGGATGGCAAAGCCCTGATCGAAAGCCTGTTCGCCAAAGCGATCGGTCGCGCCCCGACGGCAGAGGAACTCGCGCTCGCCCAAGGCGTCGTCGGTGAAACGGCCAAGGTCCAGGGCGTCGAAGACTTCCTCTGGGTCATGGTCATGCTGCCGGAGTTTCAGTTGATTCGGTGAGGACAGATGGACAGATAGAAGCAATCCCTCACCCCGTCCCTCTCCCCGAGTACAGGGAGAGGGGGAAGATAAATACAATGAACCCCAACTGGTCCCGCCGTGACTTTCTGAGAACCGCCGGCGCCGCGACGCTCGGTGCGCTCGCCGCCAGTCCGCGCCGGCTCCTGGGCGCCGACGCCACCGAGCCGGCGATCACCCCCACCGCCGATACCGTCATCGTCCTGTGGATGGCCGGCGGAATGGCGCACACCGAGACGTTCGACCCCAAGCGCTACACGCCGTTCGAGAAGGGAATGGACCCCAACGTCGTGCTCTCGACGTTCCCTTCGATCGACACGTCCGTCGACAACATCAAGATCAGCCAGGGGCTGGAAAACGTCGCCAAGGTGATGGACCGCGCGACGCTGATCCGCTCGTACAAGGCCGGCGACCTGGGGTTCATCCTGCACAGCCGGCACCAGTACCAGTGGCACACCGGCTACGCGCCGCCGCAGACCGTGGCGACGCCGCACATCGGGGCGGTGATTTCGCGCACGCTGGGCCCGCGCGAGGGGGCGATGCCCGCGTTCATCGACATCGGGCAGCGCATCGGCGTGGGCGGCGAGGATGAAGAGCTTAAGGCGTTCCGCACGGCGGGGTTCCTCGGCAGCGAGTACGGGCCGTTCCTCATCCCCGATCCGGCCGAGGCGGTGTCGAGCATCTCCCCCCCGGCGGGCATGACCCCCGGGCGCTTCGCCGACCGCAATAAGTTCTACAAGCAGATGCTCAAGAACAGCCCCGTCGGCGAGTTCGGCAGCGACTATCAGAAAGAGTCGCTGCTCCGCGCGATGGACAACGCCCACCTGCTGCTCTCCAGCCCCACCGCCGCCCGGGCGTTCGACCTGACGGAGGAGCCGAAGGAGTCGTATGACAAGTACAACACCGGCCGATTCGGGCTGGGGTGTCTGCTGGCGCGTCGATTGACCGAAGCCGGGGCGCGGTTCATCGAGGTCACGACGGAGTACATCCCGTTCAAGTACTGGGACACGCACGAGAACGGCCACACCCGGCTGACGGAACTCAAGCAGCAGATCGACTCACCAATCGCGCAGCTCGTGCTCGATCTGGAAGAGCGCGGGTTGCTCGACCGCACGCTGATCGTCCTCGCCAGCGAGTTTTCCCGCGACATGATGATGGAGGGCCGGCCCGACGCGGTCGTGAAGGACCAGGTTGCCGTCCCGGAAAGAATCACCGAGCTGACGCACTACGGCATGCACCGGCACTTCACCGACGGGTGCTCCGTGGTCATGTGGGGCGGCGGGATGAAGAAAGGCTTCTGCTACGGCAAGACCGCCGACGAGCGCCCGTGCAAGACGGTCGAGGGGCGGATGCCCATCGAAGATCTGCACGCGACGATCTTCCATGCGCTGGGCATCTCCCCGAAGCTCAGCTACGAGATCGAAAAACGCCCGTTCTACGTCACGCACGACGGCAAGGGACTGCCGCGGATGGAACTGTTCGCGTAGTGCCGCGGGCTTCTCGCTAAACCGTGGGAGGACGAATGGATTCACACGCAGCGCCTTATAAACGCCAGGCGCCGTGCACCCGGCAATTCTTTCCACCCGCGCCCGCATTACGCGGCTTGCCGCGCGCGAGAGTGAATCGTATATCTGAGAACGTGTGAGCTTTGCAGTGGCATGGGCGCCTGGGGGGGTGCCGCGGGACGTATGCGTTGTCTGATGCACGCGCCGCACGACGCCGTCGGGAACGTGAGGAGTGGTTTGATGTTCTGGATCATCCGCTGGACCGACCGGCAGGGCGACGATCAGTCGATCGTCGTGGAAGCCAGATCGCGCGTGGTGGCGTGGACGATCGCGCTGAAGCGCGACATCCCGGTCGTCGTCGTCGAACCGGCCGGCGACGCCGACGTCGCCGCGGCGCGCGACGCCAAGCGGCTGTGGCGGTACACCAGGGACGCGCAGCACCGCTGCTTCGGACGGCCGGTCGCGGCGCGGCAGCTCGCCTGCCTCCTGCTCTGCGGCATGTGGACGATCGGCGTGCTGCTGCAAACCGGGGGCGTGCTCGCCGCCAACCTGCGCCTGCCCCTGTAGCCACGACGCTCTTCAACAACACAAGTCCGACGTTCGCTTTCCGCGGCCGGGGGATTCGGTTATCTCGGTGGGTCGGCGGATGCAGTTCCATCTTGGCAAGCCCATCCTCGTGATGATCGTCGTCGCGCTGCTCAGCGCGCTGGTCATCGCGCGCCGGGGTTCGCAGCAGAAGGCAGACCTGGACATCTGGGTCTTCGCCGACGCGCACTACAAGGCGTTCGAGCCGCTCGTCAAGGAGTACGAGCGCGAGCACGACGTGACGGTCAACCTCAACCTCGTCGTCACCCGCGCGATGAACGTCCGTTTGACGTCGCTGTTCATGACCAACCCGACCAGCCCCGACCTGCCCGACCTGGCCGAGCTGGAGATCAGCAACATCGGCCGGTACTTCCGCGCGCCGCTGGAGGACGTCGGGTTCATCCCGCTCAACGGCTACCTCAAGGAGTCCGGGTGGTACGACAAGATCGTCGAGCAGCGCTTCGCCGTGTGGTCGAAGGAGGGATTGATCTTCGGCGTGCCGCACGACATCCACCCCGTCACCATCACCTACCGCGACGACCTGTTCAAAGAGGCGGGCGTCGCGGACCTCTCGCAGTGCAGGACGTGGCCGGTGTTTCATGAGGCGTGTTTGAAGTTCAAGGCGTATTGGGCCCCGCGCGAGCGCTACCGCCATGCCATCGAGTTGCCGGAAGCGGCGATTGATTATGTGATCGTGATGCTCCAGCAGCGCGGGATCAACCTCGTCGACGACAGGAACCGGCTCTACTTCACCGACCCGCGTGTCGCCGACACGATCGCCTTTTACGCGCAGATGGTCGCGGGGCCGCGCAAGGTGTCGGGGCAGTCGACGGGGGGGCAGGGCGCTTTCGCCAAGGACGTCGCCGACGGCAATCTCTGCGCGTTCGTCACCGCCGACTGGCGCGTCACTTACATCAAGCGATTCAGCGAGAACCTGAGCGGGCGAATGCGGATGATGCCGTTGCCGATCTTTGATCCCGGCGACAAGCGCACGGGCACGTGGGGCGGCACGATGATCGGCATCACCAGGGGGTGCGAGAATCCCGACGAAGCCTGGCGGATGATCGAAAAGCTTTACTTGTCGGAGGAGGGACTCCAGTCCCGCCGAAAATACAGCGACGTCATCCCCCCGGTGAAATCCCTGTGGGACGACCCCGCCTACCACCAGCCCGATCCGTACTTCGGAGGGCAGATGGCCGACGAGCTGTTCATCGAGCTGGCGCGCGAGATTCCCGTCCGCTACGTCACGCCCGCCACCGGCCTGGCGCAGGCGCAGCTCAACGCGGTGCTGGCCAAGGCCACGGACTACATCCGCACGCGCGGCAATGCCGACGGGCTGGAAGCCGCCATCATGCCGTGGCTCGTCGAGGCCCAGCGCGATCTCAAAAATCGCATGGACCAGATGAGGTTCGACGAATGAGCGCCCCGCGCCGCGGGGAGCGGTTGTGGGCGTTGCAGCACAAGCTGGCGCCGTACCTGTTCGTCTCCCCGTTCGTCGTCCTGTTCTGTTGTTTCATGCTCTACCCGCTGGGACGCAGCGTCGTGCTCAGCCTGCACAAGGCCGCCGGGCCGACGCGCATCCGGTTCGTCGGTCTTGAGAACTACCAGTTCCTCCTCTTCGACCAGCTTTTCTGGCTGGCCACGGCCAACACGTTCTACTTCGCAGTCATGTTCCTGCTGCTCCAGATCCCCATGGCGCTGGGGCTGGCGCTGCTGCTGAACAACCCGCGCTTGCGTTACCGCAACTTCTTCCGCTTCGCGTTCTTCTCCGCCCATCTGGTGGGCAACGTGTTCGTCGCGATCATCTTCCGGCTGCTGCTCACCGAGCGGCACGGGCTGGTCAATCGCGTGATCGGCGCGATCTTCCCGTTCATCGGCACGGAGACGAAATGGCTTGCCCGGCCGGAGCTGATGATGCCGTCGGTGGTGATCGCGGCGCTGTGGCTGAGCGTCGGGTATGGGATGATCTACTTCCTGGCGGCTTTGCAAGCGGTCGACCGCGAGCTGTACGAGGCGGCCGAGGTCGACGGCGCGGGACCGTGGTCGCGATTCTGGAACGTCACGCTTCCGGGCATCCGACCGGTGCTGCTGTTCATGATCTTCGTAGGCACGATCGGCGCGCTGCAACTGTTCGAGCTGCCGTACATCCTCTCGGCCGAGATCAACGAGGGCGCGGGCCCGAACAACAGCGCGATGACGATCGTGATGTACCTGTACATGCTGGGGTTCAGCGTCGGGGACATCGGTTACGCGTCGGCCGTCGGGTGGGCGCTGGTCGTGCTGATCTTCGGAGTGTCACTGCTTCAGTTGAAGCTGACCCGCGCGACGGCGGAGGACGACCGATGAGCGTCGCCGTCACCCCGCCCCCGCTCGCCCCCGCGCATCCGCCCGCCCTGCGCGGCGTGCCGCCCCGCCGCCGCCAATGGGCGCGCCCATCGCTCGGCGGCATCCTGCTGCACGGGGGGATCCTCCTGCTCGCGCTGCTGTTCCTCGCCCCGTTCGTCTGGGTGATCTGCGCGTCGTTCAAGTATCACGACGACTTTTTCGACTACCTTTTCCTCCCCTGGACCGCGCCCCACAAGTGGACGATCAGCAATTACGTCCGGCTGTTCAAGGACGAGCCGTTTCTGCTGTGGATGTTCAACTCGCTGTTTCTCGCCTCGGCCCACACCGCCATCGTTGTCACGCTCAGCAGCCTGGGCGGGTTCGCGCTGGCGAAGTACCAGTTCGCGGGAAAGCGACCGCTGATGTTCGTCATGCTTGCCACGATGCTCCTGCCCTCGCAGGTGCTGCTCCCGAGCAGTTATGAGCTGATGTACCACCTCGGGTGGATCGACTCCTACGCCGCCATCATCGTTCCGTCGGCCGTCAGCGTGTTCGGGATGTTTTTATTCATGCAGGCGATGCGCGCCGTCCCGGACGAGCTGCTCCAGGCCGGGCGCGTCGACGGGTGCAGCGAGCTGCGGCTGTGGTGGGAAGTGGCGCTGCCGATCATCCGCCCGATGATCGGCGCCTATACGCTGCTGAGCTTCATGGGCAGTTGGAACAGTTTTCTCTGGCCGCAAATCGTGCTGCAAAGCGCCGAGCATTTCACGCTGCCGATCGCGCTGACGAACATGATCGGGCTCCCGGAGCACGAAGCGCCCTACGGCATGTTGATGGCGGCGACGCTGCTCAGCATTTTGCCGATCGCGCTGCTGTTTTTCATCCTCCAGAAAGACTTCATCGCGGGACTCGCCAGCGGCGCGGTGAAGGGATAGCTGTTGCTCGGTTGCTCGCGACGGGCCGCCTACATTCGCCAGTCATCGCCGGGCATGATTCGGCACATGAGTTCTTATCAAGCCAGAATAAACTTCGTAAACTACTTAAAAGTCTCGCCACGAGTGATTAGAGGCTGGCCGCGCATTAGGGTATTGCACACTTGTAGCCCCCATGAACCCGGTTCGACCGCCGATACCCTCTCCTGCAACCAGCCCCCCCCGCGCGTTCACCCAAGGAGTCGGCACCGTCTTTCAGGTCGTCGGGGTTCTGCTGTTCCTCGGCACAAGCTTCACCTGCTGCGGAAGCGGGCTGCTGTCGCGCGAGTGGGCGACGCAGCCGCATTTCGCATCCGAGGGGGTTCGGCTTTCACCGAACGAAGTGCCCGTCTATTCCGTCGGTCGAGCGATCACCATCTGCGTGTTCTGCGGGGTGTTTTTCGGCGTCGCGTGCGCCGCCATCGGACTTGGGCTGCAAGCCGAGCATCGCGGCGCGCCGAGCGGTGCTGTGATTGTCACCGGCGTCGCCTCGCTGTTCTTCATCGCGCACACGGGGTTCGCCGTCGCGTACATCCGTTCGACATTGATCATCGCAATGCTCGCTTTTGCGGCGGTGACGTTCCTGGTTCTGTTCGCGCTGGCGGTCGGCGCATGGCGCGAAATGCGGCGCACCCCCCCCCCGCCGGGGCACGAGGTTCTGCCGGCGGATTACAAGATCCCCTATTCGCATTACCACGACGACCCGCCGGAGGTGCGCCTCGTCGCGGAGCTTGACCAGCGCCGCCGGCGGCTGGCGGTGCAGCAGAAAGAGCTGGAAATGCTTGAAGAAAAGCTGAAACGGAAGCTTGATGAGAACCGCGATGGTTAGAATGGGTGAGCACCCACGGGAGAAACTATGAGCCGACACGTTGCCCTGTTCAGCACATTCATCGTCGCGATCCTGCCCGTCCTGGCGTTCGCGCAGGATGACCCCGTTCTGCAAGCCCAAGCCGCGATCGACCGCGGGCACGCTGCGCTGCGCGCCAGACAAAATCCCGACGGCGGGTGGCAGGGCGCCAACGACCCCCCGGCGATGACCGCCATCGTGCTCCGCGCGTTCGTGCGCGGCGGGAAGTACGACACCGGCCACGACTTCATCAAAAAGGGCTACGACAAGCTGCTGTCGCACCAGCTGGAGAGCGGCGGGATCTACAAGGATCTGCTCGCCAACTACAACACCGCCATCGCCGTCAGCGCCCTCGCCGCGGCCGACGAGCCGGCGTTCAAGCCGCGCATCGACAAGGCCGTCGCGTATCTCAAGGGGTTGCAGTGGACGGAAACCACCCCGCCCGGCCCCGGCAGCGAACGGGTGACCGACGACAAAAACGCCTGGTACGGCGGATGGGGATACGGCCGGCACGGGCGCCCCGACGGCAGCAACATGCAGCTCGCCCTCGATGCGATGCACGATGCGGGACTCAAGCCCGAAGACCCCGCGTACCACGCCGCGATGAAATTCGTCTCGCGCATGCAGAATCAGTCGGAGACTAACGACCAGCCTTGGGCGGGCGATGACGGCGGCTTCGTCTACACCCCCGCCAACAACGGCGAAAGCTTCGCCGGCGAAACCACCACCCCCGAAGGACAACGCGGCCTGCGCAGCTACGGCTCGATGACCTACGCGGGACTCAAAAGCATGATCTACGCAGGCCTGACGAAGGACGACCCGCGCGTGAAAGCCGCGTGGGACTGGATCACGCGCAATTGGACGCTGGACGAAAACCCCGGCATGCGCCTTGGCGACGCGGCGCACGCGCAGCACGGGTTGTATTACTACTACCACACCCTCGCCCGCGCCCTCAACGAGTACGATCAGCCGACGATTACGGACCCAGCCGGAAACGCGCACGACTGGCGCGTCGAGTTAATCAACAAGCTCACGTCTCTCCAGCAACCCGACGGCAGTTGGGTCGGGGACAAGCGCTGGATGGAAGACAACCCCGTGCTGGTCACGTCGTACGCCGTGCTCGCGCTCCAGGAGGCGGTCGAGGATCTGAAGCAGCATCCGGCCAAGTGAACACGTTGCAAAAAAGCCCGCTGCGCGGAAAGTTCCAAGAACCAAAAACCAGATTCAAACCAACGGCACGAACCAACCAGAAAGCTCCAAACAGCGATGTTTGGAGCTTTCCCCGTTTTCTTCATTGGAGCTTGTTTGGTTCTCGGTTCCTGGTTCCTGGAACTTCCCGCGCAGCGGGCTTTAGCGGTAAAAGATCGGCCACCCGCGCCAGATTGCGAACTCGATCATCGCGCCGACGATTACCGCGATGTTGATCGCGTAGCAGGCGACGACCTGCGGGTCGTCCAGACCGATGTCGTCGTGGAAGAACCCGCCCACGAGCGTCAGCACGAGCCCGACGAAGCCGAGGATCAGCGGGATGGGCGAGAGGGCGAACGACGCCTCGAACCCCGCACAGGCGAAGATAAAGATGGCAAAGCCAATGAACGTCCCCGCGACGCCCAGTGCTCCGCCGATGCGCGCTACGGATGAACCGCTGCGCAGCCCGGGGCGGCGGTAATCGAGGGTCGGTCCGTGTCCGCTGCTCGTCGATTCGCTCATGGCGGCGGATGATACGGGAAGAACGCACGGTCGAGCAACCGCGGCGGACGCCTGGGCGAACCGGTCTGGTCCGCGCCGATCGCGACGATGCCTACCGCTCCGCTTTAACGCCACCCGCGAGCGACGGCTGCGGGCGACCTTCGGGCACGCGGAACATCGTCTGGCAGTGCTGGCACTTCACCAGCTTCCCGCGGACGTCGTCGGGGACCGCGAGAATTTTGCGACAGCGAAGGTTCGGGCAGATGAGTTGAATGGGCATAGTACGACTCTCCCGAAGATTATCGGCATTCATCGGGTGAAGCTTGAACCCACTGCGCGGGAAGATCCAAGTACCCAAGAACCAAGTTCCAAACAAACGGCAAAGAACCAAACCAGAAAGCTCCAAACAGCGATGTCTGGAGCTTTCCCGCTTTCTTCATTGGACCTTGTTTGGTTCTTGGTTCCTGGTACCTGGTTCTTCCAGCGCAGCGGGTCGCGTTGTGGGCAGCGTGTAGCGGGGCATCGGTTCCAGCGCGTCCTTGAGGCGCGGGGGGAGGTCTTCAACCTTGATCTGCGGGTTGACCTTGTACGGGGTGTAGAGCGGGTCGCCGATCATGTTGATCATCCAACTCGTCATCGGGTTCGTCCGCCAGTAGACCTCCGCCAGCGGAAGCTCACCGGTAAGCAGGAGCGGGAAGAAATCGTCGGCGGGCGGGAACGAGTGAAGGTACGGCTCGGCGACGGCGCCGAGCGTGGCGGTCACGTTGTTCCGCAGCAGCCCCTGCACCCACCCCGTCTCCCCCTTCCCGCGCAGGCTGAGCATTTCCAGGCTGGCGACGTGGAACCCCACCGCCCCGGGGTTGAAGCCGAACGACGGGACGTAGTGCCGCAGCTTGTACCATCCGACGTACAGCGCCACGTCGGTGACCGAGTGCGGCGCGAGCGTGTCGGGGCGGTCGTCGAAGTGCACGCGCATCGTCGTTCGATCGGACAGGATGTTCCGAAGGTTGCGCAGCGTCTGATCGTACGCGCCGTACCCGTCGCCCGGCTTCTGCTCGATGCCCCGGCTGTCGATGACGATCTTTCCCGCAAGCCCGTCGCGCTCGGCCTTGTAGGACTTGAGAATCATCTCGCGCACGAGCTCCTCGCGCGGCGCATCGAGCCGCATCGTCATGACGACGGGGTTGGTGCGCATCCCCTTCACGCGGTAGTGCAGCGGGTTCACCTGCCACTTTGACCGCGGGTAGAACGACCACCACAGCAGCGACAGCTCGCTGTCGAACGCCGCGGCCGAGCCATCGGTTTCCAGGTAGTCGATCTGGGCCTGGAGCAGGTGTGCGAAGCCGAAGGCGCCGAAGCCGTCGCGCATGATGTCGCGAATCTGTTCGCGCGCCGCGGGGTCAAAGCGCCGCTCCGACAGCGACTCGACCTGCGCCTTCAACTGCTCGGCCGACTCGCGCCACGTCGGATCACTTCCCGGCGCTTCCATCCCCGGCGGCAGCGGACCCTGGAACATCTCGGCGAGCTTCGTCGGGCCTGTGAAAGCGAGCACGATCCGCCCGAGACGCGCGAGGATGTCGAGCTGTTTCTGCTGCTGCGGGATCGATCGCAGCCCCGCGCCGATGACGCGCATCGCCGCATCGGCGCGCCGGCCGAGCTCGTCCAGCGCAGCGCCCGGCTCGACCGCGAACTTCGGGTCGATCTCCGTCGCCAGCGCTTCCAGCGACTCAACGATCGCGGGAAGCTCCTCGCGCACGGCCTCGAGCTGCTGCTTGATCGCCGCGACCTCCACGCGCTCGGCCGGCGTCGATTCCTTCCCCGCGATCCGAAGCGGAACGCCGTAGAACGTCACGATGCACCGCACCTGGTTCTGAAGCCCGTTCTCACGCAGGTACGCGCGCACGGCGGGGACGACCTTCGTCTCGTAATCGTCGAACGAGATTTCGTCGCTGCGCCCCAGGTCCAGCGCCAGGATGCGCCCCTCCGGCACCAGACGGGCGGTGGTGTAAAACTCCGCAAGCTCCACGCTGGCGGGTTCGTTCGTGTTGGCGATAAGCAGCAGTTCGTCGGGTTGGAGGGCGATCGCGGGCGTCGCGAAAAGCGCGACGACCGCAAGGATGAGCCGGACATAAGCCCGGATGTCGAAACCGGAATGACGAATCAATGACGAATGACGAAGCCCGAATTGGAGAGGATGCCCTCTTTTCGTCATTTGAATTTCGTCATTTGTTCGTGATTCGGGTTTCGACATTCGGGTTTCCACATCGTGATCTTAGGCAAACGGCCCGCTCGGTCGCGGCGGCTCGGGGGTTTCTTTGCCTTCTGTTTCCTTCAAATGCTGCTCCTGCGCCTTCTCGATCATCGACACCAGCGCCTTGATCTCGCGCAGCGATTCGGGGCTGCCCCACAGCAGCACCCAGTCCACGTGCCAGTTGCACCGCTCGAACGTGCAGCCCTCCAGGTGATACACCGTCTCACGGAGCACCAGCGTGCAACCGACGAACGTGCAGCGGATGAACGCCTGCCCGCTGATGTAAACCGTCTGGTTGGAAAACGTCTCCCCTTCGTGTTTCGTGAGCAGCATGGCGGCGGCGTCCTTCGGGCGAGGGTGATAAGCGAATCGGCTTTGCAACCGGGAACGCGAAGCCTACGCGCTTCCTCAAACTTGATCAAACCGTACGTTGTCGCCGAGCGTAGCGGACGCGACAATCATCGAGCACGGACGAACGCGACTTATGGAGACTCTCGATGGCTGAAACACCCCACACGCCCCCGCCCTCGCAGCCCGCGACCCCCCCGGTTA